>JASLMQ010000856.1 GCA_030746455.1 Candidatus Latescibacterota bacterium | reverse complement strand
GGACCAGTTCGGAACCCTGGTCTCGGTGACCGGGCAGGGCCGACGCGTGAGATCCGTGGAGGAGATCCCCGAGGCGATGTCCGAGGCCTTCACCCGGCTGACGCGAGGTCGGCCTCGACCCTACGTGCTCGAGGTCCCGCTCGACGTGCTCTCCGACGAGGCCGAGATCGACCCTGTGTCTGCCGAGCTGCCGCCCGTGGCCGCCCCCGGTGCGGATGCAATCGGCTCGGCGGCGGCGCTGATTCGGGGGGCCGCGCGGCCGCTTCTGCTGGCCGGGGGCGGGGCGCAGGGAGCGGCCTCGGACGTCGTGGCGCTGGCAGAGCGCCTGGATGCGCCCGTCGTGCTCACATCCAACGGTGTGGGAGTCGTGCCGGCGGATCACCCGCTGTATCTCGGGGGGGCGGATGTCTTCAAGGAGTGGGCGGATCGGTCAGACCTCCTCATTGCGGTGGGAACCCGTTTCGGCCAGATGAGTCTCCGGTCCTGGAAGGGACCACCCGAGCGCCTGATCCATCTTGATATCGATCCTACCGTCATTGGAAGCCAGCACGCCCCCGATGTGGCGCTCCTGGGGGACGCTCGCGCGGGGCTGACGGCCCTGCTGGACGCTCTGGGCGAGAACCCTCGGGGATCTGGTGGATCCGTCTGGCCAAATGACAGTGCCCCGGAGGGGGGGAGGCAGGTCTCGGAGGACGACCGACAGTCGATCGAAATCCTGAACACCCTGAGAGATTCCCTCTCCCGAGACGCGGTGCTCACGTACGATATGAACATGGTCTGCTACCGGGCACCGCGGGCCTTCCCGGTCTACGTCCCCAGGGGGATCATGGGGCCGAGCTGCTACGGGTCGCTCGGGTTCGCGGTTCCTGCTGCGATCGGCGCGAAGCTCGCCTGCCCGAGCCGGGAGGTCGTGGCCCTGTGTGGGGACGGGGGATTCTTCTTCACGGCCCAGGAGCTGTCCACCGCGTGCCAGCAGACGCTGTGCCTCCCGATCATCGTCTTCAACGACAACGCCTATGCCTCGATTCGCGGCCTCCAGGACCGCGACCGCGGCGGACGCCGAATCGGTGTCGAGCTCAAGAACCCCGATTTCCTGCAGTTCGCGGAGAGCTTTGGGGTCTCCGGAGCGCGCGTGGCGTCGTCCCGGGCGCTTGGAGAGGCATTGGGCCAGGCTCTCGCATCCGATATGCCGACGCTGATCGAGGTGGACGTGGAGGCCTACGAGTTCTGATTCCCATGTGCTGATGGAAACGCAAGCGTCAGTTTAAACAAATGTTTATCTCGTCTCGACAATGAGGTGGGCCATGGCCACTGCGTCCGGAATGACCCGCGTGTCCGATACCGTTTGGGAGATCCCCACCAGCTACAAGGAGGGCATGCGAGTTCCCGCGCGGATCTACGGGACCGAGAAGCTGGTGCGCGAGATGGACGACGGGGTGGTGGACCAGGTGACCAATGTGGCCACCCTCCCTGGCATCGTGAACCATGCCTATTGCATGCCCGATGCCCATTGGGGCTACGGTTTCCCGATTGGCGGGGTCGCCGCTATCGACGCGGAGGAGGGGGTGATCTCGCCCGGGGGCGTGGGATTCGACATCAACTGCGGCATGCGGCTCCTCCGGACCAACCTGACCCTCGACGAGGTCAAGCCCCACCTGAAGAAGCTCGTAGACGCACTGTTCAAGCTCGTCCCGGCCGGCGTGGGATGTACCGGATTCGTCAAGCTCTCTCACGACGGGTTCCGGACCGTGGTCGAGGAGGGGGCGCCTTGGTGTGTTCGCAAGGGATACGGCTGGGAGGAGGACCTGGAGCTGACGGAGGAGGGGGGCTGTATCGCCGGGGCGGATGCCTCGAAGATCAGCAACAAGGCCGTCGAACGCGGCTTCAACCAGATCGGGACGCTGGGATCGGGCAACCACTACCTGGAGATTCAAGTGGCCCGGCCCGAGTTCATCCGCGACCGGGAGCTCGCCGAGGCTTTCGGGATCACGCTCCCGAACCAGGTGGTGGTGATGTTCCATTGCGGGAGCCGGGGATTCGGCCATCAGGTCGCCACCGATTCCCTGCAGACCTTCCTGAAGGTGATGCAGAGCAAGTACGGCATCCAGGTGCTGGACCGCGAGCTGGCCTGTGCCCCGTTCAGGTCCCCAGAGGGGCAGGACTACTACACGGCGATGAAGTGCGGGCTCAACATGTCGTTCGCCAACCGACAGGTGATCCTGCACCGTGTGCGCGAGGTGTTCTCCGACGTGATGGGACGCAGCCCAGAAGACATGGACATGCGGATGATCTACGACGTCTCCCACAACACCGCCAAGCTGGAGCGCCACACCGTGAACGGCGTGGAACGCGAGTTGATCGTCCACCGCAAGGGCGCGACGCGGGCCTTCGCACCGGGGATGGACGATGTGCCTGACCGGTACCAGGAGATCGGTCAGCCGGTCATCATCGGCGGGAGCATGGAGACCGGGTCGTACCTGCTCGTCGGCGTGCCCGGGGGGGCCGAGACGTTCCACTCGACCGCGCACGGGAGCGGCCGCACGATGAGTCGGACCAAGGCGCGCAAGCAATTCCACGGCAAGAAGTTGCAGCAGGATATGCAGGATCGGGGGATCTACGTGCGCACGACCTCGTTCCGGGGTCTGGCCGAGGAGGCAGGGGGGGCCTACAAGAACATCGACGACGTGGTCGATGCCACTGCGCAGGCGGGCATCAGCCGGCCCGTGGCCCGGTTCGTCCCTGTCGGGAACATCAAGGGGTAGGCCATTGGCCGGCATCAGAACGCCTATGGTCTTGGTCGCCGGGGGCCTCGGCAGCGGCAAGACCACACTGCTGCGCAGGCTCATCGATGCCGCGGATCGCCGCGTTGCCATTCTGATGAACGAGTTCGGCGAGGTGGCCATCGACAGCAGAATCATCGAGGGCAGACACATCCGGATGGTGGAGCTCACCGGGGGATGCGTCTGCTGTTCGCTTGTAGGCGAATTCGAGGCCGCGGTGGGAGAGATCCTGGAACGGGCCCGACCCGACCTGATCGCCGTAGAGACCACCGGCGTGGCCGAGCCCGACGCCCTGATCCTCGAGGTCGAGGACAACCTTCCGCGGGTCCGGCTGGATTGTGTGGTCCTCGTGGCGGACGCCGACGTAATGGTCCGCTTTCCACACCTGGGTGCCGTCACGCGGATGCAGTTCGAGTCGGCCCACGTCGTGCTCCTCAACAAGATCGACCTCGTGACGCCGGCGGACGCTCAGACGGCCGAGGTCCGGATCGCGGGAGTCAACCCGGCTGCCCGGTTGATGAGGACCGTCCGATGCGACATCGATCCCGGCCTGATCTTCGGGATGGGTAGCGCGGGAACCGTGAGGTCCCGCCCCCATCCAGGCCGGCCGTCCGGGCCGACTCCCACCTCGTTCACCTTCCTGTCACCGGATCCGCTCGACCGTGAGGCCTTCGAGGCCTTCGTCGAGGGACTCCCAGCACAGATCTTCCGCGCAAAGGGCTTTCTGAGGCTCGGAACCGAGGGATTCCTGTTCAACTATGTGGCCGGGCGGTGGGACCTGGAACCATTCGAGACCGAGGGCAACGAGCTGGTCTTCATAGGACACGGGGCCGACGGCGTCCGCGAATCCGTGATCGACTCGCTGAGGTCGTATTCAGCCTAATTATCTGTCATTCAATGGATTTTGCGATTTGCCTTACGTCTTCCTGGACGACATCGCCATCGCGGACGTAGCGTTCGAGGCCTGGGGTGACACGCTCGAAGCCCTGTTCGTCTCGGCAGCCGAGGCCACGGTGAACGTGATGGTGGAGGACCTGGATTCCATTGGCGAGCGGGTCGACCGGGTCGTCCGGGTGGAGTCCGAGGCGCGGGATCTCCTGCTGTTCAACTTCCTGCAGGAGTTCATCTTCTTCAAGGACGCCCAGCAGTTGCTTCTTCGTCCCAGCGAGATCGAGATATCCCGGACAGGGGGAGGTTTCGCGGTCGACGCCCGGCTCGTGGGCGAAACGCTTGATCCGGAGCGCCACAGCCTGGTGGTGGACGTGAAGGCCGTCACCCTCCACCGCTTCAAAGTGGAGGAAACGGAGCGCGGATGGGAAGCATTCGTGATCCTCGACATCTAGCCGTCCGTGTCGGGGGCATTGTGCTGGCCGGTGGCGGCAGCCGCAGAATGGGACAGCCCAAGGCGTGGCTTCCCGTCGGGGAGGAGAGGATGCTCCAGCGGGTGGTCCGCATCCTCCAGGAGGTCGTCGATCCCGTGGTTGTGGTGGCCGCGCCGGGGCAGGACCTCCCGGACCTGCCCGACTCCGTGGAGGTGATCCGCGACCCGGTGGCCGATCGCGGGCCCGTGCAGGGTCTGGCCGCTGGGCTCGAGGCCCTCTCTGACCATGCGGATTCGGCCTATGCGTCGTCCTGTGATGTGCCCCTGCTGAGGCCCGGATTCGTGCGCCACCTGATCGGGCAACTGGGCGACCACGACGCGGCCGTGCCACGCGAGAACGACCGGATCCATCCGCTTTCGGCCGTGTACAGCACCTCGGTTCTGCCGATCGCGGAGGGCATGCTTGAGGAGGATTGCCTGCGGCTGAGCCTTCTTCCAGAGCGATGCCGCACCCGATTCGTCGATGTCGAGGCCCTGGGAGCGGCCGACCCCGACCTCCGATCGCTTCGAAACGTCAACACGCCCGAGACGTATCGGGCTGCCCTCGAGGTCTTGGAGCGTGAGGGAGGCGGGCCTTGACGCGATCCGTTGTCTTGGATAGACTTACACGGTTTCGAGACTACCGGCAAGGATACCTTAGTAATGTGCCATGCGGCCCAGGGAGAAGGGCGGCCATCCTGGTCGCCTGAGAGGGATGTGCAGACTCGGTATTTCTTGATTGATTAGCCCGAAAGTCTATTCTGCAAGTCCACTCCAAGAAAGGATGCAACCAATGTTACGCGACAATCGAGCCGTCCTCTTAGTGATTGTCCTGATAGCCGTAGTTTCCGGTCTAGCCAATGAGATCTTCAATCTCAATATTCCAGTTGAGCGAATATTCACCATTGCGTGGCTCGTCATTGGCCTTGGCGCTTTGATCGTGTCTGCTCTTCTCCTAGGCAACAAACTCAGACCATCTGATGGATGGGGTCAGACACCCTTAGGGATGCTCTTCATTGGAATTGGCTGCCTATCTCTTGGAACCCGCTACGGCCTAATAGTTCGATACGGAGATGATCTTTCCCAGGGCCTATCGCGGACTCTTGCGGTCTTGTCTGTTTTGTTCATAGTCGGACTGGTGATTGAAAGTAAGGGCAACAAAGAAGACCCAGGATTGACGTGATGGCGTTATCCTTCACTCTAGAGCTGAGGAGTAGAGAGGAATGATCCCCGGCTTGCCGGCCTGGCATGCCTCCACCACCCCGGGCCGCACGTCATATAACACGCGCACCCACGGCTCCGGCGCATTCGCGCCTGCGCTCAAACCCGCTACGCGGGTTCGTGGGTGCCGGGAACGATGGAGGTCTGACGCATGCCCGCGGTAGAGGACAAGACGCTATTGAGCGAGCTGGTAATACGGTCCGCGCTCGAGAGCCTGGAAGGCTGGGACTACGATGTCGAGGAGAAGTCGCTCCGCCGGGTCTGGAGCTTCAAGAAGTTCGTGCCCACCACCGGCTTTGTGCGGAAAATCACCGAGGTGATGGACGCCAACAACCACCACTCCGACCTTGTACTGGACAGCCGGACGCGGACCCTAACGGTCACGGTGACCACGCACAGCGAGAACGCTGTCACTCAGGCGGACCTGGATTTCGCCGCAGCGGTCAACGACGCGGAGTAGCCGGCCGCTATAAAACCCATCGGAGAGCCCCCGAGGTCGGCACGACCGCGGGGGTATCCTGTATGGAGAGGGCAAGATGGGATCCAGCGATTTCCTCCAGCTGCTCGAGAACGAGGTCGTCATCGGCGACGGGGCCATGGGCACCATGCTCGCCGCACGCGGTCTGGCGTGGGACGGGTGCTTCGAGGCGGCCAACCTCACGCGGCCCGATCTGGTGGCCGACGTCCACAGGGAGTATGTCGAGGCGGGCAGCGTGGTGGTGGAGACGAACAGCTTTGGCGCCAACCGGAACAAGCTGGTGGCGGCCGGCCTCGAGGGCCGGATCGAGGAGATCAACGCCACCGCAGCGCGACTCGCCCGGTCGGCCGTCCCGGATTCCGTGTTCGTGGCCGGGGCCGTGGGCCCCCACGGCCGCCATCCCGAAGCCCACGAAGAAGGCGCCGACGAGGACCACGAGCCCGCGTTTCGGGAACAGATCGCCGTGCTCCTCGAGGAAGGCGTGGATCTGCTCGTGCTGGAGACCTTCGCCCACTTCGACGAGATGGCCGTGGCGCTCAAGGTGGCCCGGGAGCTGGACTCCACGATCCCCATCATCTGCCAGATGGCCTTCGCGGAGGCCCTCCGGACCACCGGGGGATCCGATGCGGTGCGCTCGCTCCTGGAGCTTGAGCGCCTTGGGGCCTCGGCGATCGGCGGCAACTGCGGCGCCGGGCCCCTGGGGCTGACCCGCGTGATCGAAGAGGTCGGCCGGCTCACGGACGCCAGGATATCGGCCCAGCCGAACGCCAGCTTTCCGCAGTACGTGAACGGGCGGATGATCTACGTTTCGGACCCGGCCTACTTCGCCGACAGCGCCGAGCGGCTCGTCGAGGCGGGGGCGGTCCTCGTCGGGGGATGCTGCGGAACCACGCCGGACCATATCCGGCTTGTCGCGGACCGATTGAAGGGCAGGGCACCCACCCGGCGGCCGGAGCGCAGGGAACCCCCGCAGGCGCGCCCCAGGCGTTTGAAGCGGCGCGAACCCCGCCCCCCCGCCATCTACAGCCCGGTTGAGCGTGTAGGCACCACCACCGTGACTCTCGTGGAGGTGAAGCCGCCACGGGGAATGGCCCTGGGCGCAGTGCGTAGGGCCGCGGCGCGCCTCAAGGCGGTCGGGGCCGATGCCTTCAGCCTGGTGGAGAGCTCACTCGCCCAGGTGCGGATGAGCCCCTTCGCCCTGGCGCACATCCTGCAGGAGGAATTCGGCGTCGCCGCCGTGGTCCATTGCACCTGCCGCGACCGAAACCTGATGGGACAGCAGTCGGAGCTGGCCGGGGCCGCAGCACTGGGTATCCGGACGGTGCTCGCGCTCACGGGCGATCCCGCAGCGATGGGCGATTCGTCCGACTCGACCTCGGTCTACGACACCAACTCCCTGGGACTGATCGAGCTGATCGCCAACCTGAACCGCGGGATCAACGTGGCAGGGAACCCGGTGAGCGGGTCGGCAGACTTCGTCATCGGCGCGGCCCTCGACCCCAACGTGCGTAGAATCGAGCCGGCCATCCGCCGGCTGGAGAAGAAGGTCAAGCTGGGCGCCCGGTTCGTGATGACCCAGCCCGTGTTCGACCCCGCGCTTGTGGACGTCCTCTACCAGAGCACTTCCCATCTTGATGTGCCTGTTTTTATGGGCGTTATGCCCCTTGTTTCCTACCGGAACGCGTCCTTCCTCCACAATGAGATCCCCGGCATCCGGATCCCCGACGACACCCTGGACCGTATGCGCGCCGCGCCGCCCAAGCAGGCTGCGGCCGAGGGGCTCCAGATCGCAAAGGAGCTCGTCGACGCGGCCTGCGCCCGAGCCCCGGGGTTCTACCTGATGCCCCAGCTGGAGAAGTACGAGACGGCCGTGGAGCTGGTGCGCCACATAAAAAAGCGGGTCCCACGCGAGACAGGGCGCTGAGGTGCGCGCCGGGCAAGCAAGGCGGGATTCCCTGTTCGCCGAGGAGATCGCCGGATGCCGGCGCTGCCCGCGCCTGGCGGACTACTGCGAGTCCTTCTCGCTTCCGGAGAACCGGAAGGGGGAGTGGACCGACTACTGGGCAAGGCCCGTGCCCGGGTTCGGAGACCGAAACGCGGAGCTGCTCATCATCGGGTTGGCGCCCGGTGCCCATGGCGCGAATCGGACCGGGCGACCGTTCACGGGCGATGCAGCCGGCGTCGTCCTCTATCGCGCCCTCCACGCACACGGCTTCGGCAACCGGGCAGAGGTCTCCGCGCGGGGCGACGGCCTCCGGCTCCGTAACGTCTACATCACCAACGCCGTGAAGTGCGTCCCGCCCGCCAATCGTCCCACCACCGAAGAGAAACGGTCCTGCCTGGACTGGCTGAGGCGTGAGGTCGAGCAGCTGGGTCACTTGCGCGTCGTGCTAGCCATGGGAAGGGACGCCTTCCAGGCCTATCTCTCTCTGCTCAAGGCGGCAGGCATCGTTCGCACCCTCTCAGCGGCCACCTTCGGCCACGGGAAGGTCCATCGCTCTCCGGGTGAATCGAGGGTGCTGCTGGCCAGCTACCATTTCAGCCGGTACAACATCAACACGGGTCGGCTCACCGAGACCATGGTCGACGACTTGTTCGGCACGGTCCGCGGCCTCCTCGAGGGTGCGGCCGAGAGGTGAGATCGGCCCCGGCCAGGGTGAGCGTCCCTTCCGTGTTGACATCCCCGCCGGTCGGCTTATCTTATGCGAACAGCCGGCAATCTGCGTTCCTCTCGCGAAGTACCGTGCCCGGTTCCGTGCCGGACCGGTAGCGTCTCGTCCCTATCCAGGGCCTTGCGACCATGAGTGACATCATCCGGACGGCGGAAGATATCGAGGCCGCCGACAAGCTCGAGCTGCGGGCGCCCGATCCGGAATCGGGCGAGCCGCGGCGTTTCGACTCCATGGTTCAGGACGTGACGGAGGAGGGCATCGTGGTCTCGATGCCTACCGAGGGCCGTGTCAGCGTCCCGCTCCCGGAGGGAACGCCGGTTGTCGTCTCGGTGTGGAAGGGGTTTGCCGACCACCGGTTCAAGAGCCGGGTACTGAGCAGGCTGTCTGGTCGTATCCCCTGCCTCGTGCTCGCCAGACCGGGGCCCGATGCGATCACCAGGCGACCCCGACGGGAGCATTACCGGGTCACCACGCGTATTCCCGCTGCCGTCCGCATAACGGACCCCGAGGCGAAGGAAGGGTCTGAGGGCATCGTGGCGGATCTGAGCGCGAGGGGGTGCCGCCTGCAGACTACCGTGCCGATCCCCAGGGAGGCCTGCGTATCCCTGGATTTCGACCTGCCATTCCCACCGGATCAGGAGGGGCACGATCGAACAAAGCCCCTGAGGCGGGTCAAGGGACAGGTCAGGTGGAACCTCGACCCGGGCCTGGCAGCGCGGTCGGGCAAACGACCCTACGTGCAGGGGATCGAGTGCCTGGATCTGGACAACGTCTCCCGAAGCGCACTCCTCCGGTACGTGGCCCTTCGCCAGCGAGAGCTGATCCGCCAGATGACGCTGGGCGGCCCGTCTCCGGGCCCCGTAGCTCCCAGCCTGTCGCCACAGGCCGCGCTGAGGGAGGCCAAGGAGGGTCTGAAGCTCACGGAGACCACCATCCGGGAAATCGGGGGCACCCGGCGGAAGAAGAGCACGATGCCGCCCTCAGGGAGGCTGACGAGGAGGGGCAGCCGGAGGCCAAGACAAAGGAACCAGAGCCGGAGGGAGGACCCCAGGAGACGGACCAGGACATCACGGAGGAGGAGGTTGCGGTCCAAGAGGGGCAGGCACCCATCCTGACCCCGGACGGAACCCCGAACGGCAAGACGATCCTGGTGGTCGACGACGATGACGCCGTGCGTGAGATCATGGTCGAGGTCCTGCTGGCCGAGGGCTATCGTGTGATTCCCGCAGCGAACGGTCGCGACGCCCTCAGAGTTGCCGCCGGGATCAGCGTGGATTTGATCGTCTCCGACCTGATGATGCCCGAGATGAACGGGTGGCGCCTCTTGGCCCGCCTCAGGGATCTGGACATCCACGTCCCGGTGGTGCTCATCACGGGCTACATGAACCGTGAGGGGCACGAGGTTCTGACCAACAACGAGATCGCCGGATTCCTGGCCAAGCCCGTCGAACTCGAGAAGCTCGTCAGAATGGCCAACCGGGTCGTCTTTCCCGAAGCGCCGAGCTCCAGGAGCCGCGTTCTGGCGGTCGACAGCGACGAAGAGGCGCGCGAGCGGATCTCGACCGCGCTTCAGGAGGCTGGTTTCGTTGTACAGGTTGCCGCCGACGGACAGGAGGCCCTGGATGGGATCGAGCGGTTCGGACCCGACCTCGTCCTCCTGGATGTTGTACTGCCGAAGGTGGATGGACTCGAGGTGTGTCGGCGACTGCGATCGGAGCCCGCGACTGCCGAAATCCCCATCATCCTGCTGACCACCCAGAGCTCACCGCAGACCGTTCAGCAGGCCCTGGCGCTCAGGGTCGACGGCTTCATCGTCAAGCCGTTCGAGCCCGAGGACCTCGTGGGCCGGATTCGCAGGGCCCTGCTGCACGCCCGTTCGGATACCTGAGTGACGAACCCCGCCGCCGGTCCGGCTGAGGCCGACGGCGCGATCATCCCGCAATTCGAGGCTGACTGAGATGACCGAAGCACCGCTTCAGCAAGCGATCCTCGACAGCGCCAACTACACCATCATCTCCACAGATGTGGATGGCACCATCAGGACCTTCAATGCGGCGGCCCAGCGCTGGCTGGGATACTCTGCAGAGGAGGTGGTCGGTCGGGTCACACCCGCCGTCATCCACGATCCGGACGAGGTCGTCCGTCGCGCCGAGGCCCTCTCGGAAGAGCTGGGGAAGCCAATCGAGCCGGGCTTCGAGGTGTTCGTGGCCAAGGCCCGCCTGGGCGTACCGGACGAGAACGAGTGGACCTACATCCGCAAGGACGGCAGCCGGTTTCCCGTGCTGCTTTCGGTAACGGCCCTTCGAGGCCCGGACGATGCCATCACGGGCTTCCTCGGCATCGGCACCGACATTACAGACAGGAGGGCGGCCGAGCGAGCTTCGGAAGAGCAGGAGCGCCGAATCCGTGCGCTCTATGGACTCGCCTCGAATCCTGACTGGTCTGTTGATAGGCAACTCGAGGAGACCCTCAAGCTCGGATGCAAGCTGCTGGGCACGGGCATCGGCATTGTGAGCCGCATCCAGGACACGACCTACACCGTAGAAGCCGTCCACGCCCCGGGTACCGGAGTGGAGCCCGGTCACACCTTCGAGCTGGGAAGCACCTATTGCAGCATCACCCTCGAGGCCGACGGCCCGGTGGCCATCGACCGCATGGGAGAATCCCGGTGGCAAGGCCATCCCTGCTACGCCTACTTCCAGCTCGAGTCCTACATCGGCTCACCCATCCTGGTCGAGGGATCCCGCTTCGGCACGCTCAACTTCTCCAGCGCTGCCCCCCGATCCGAGGCGTTCAGGCAGACGGACATCGACCTCGTCCAGCTCATGGGGAGATGGGTGAGTGCCGCTCTGGAGCGCCAGCAGAGCGAGTTGACGACGCGGGCGATTGTCCGTACAGCCGTGGATGGCATCATCACGATAGACGAGCGAGGCACTGTTGAGGCTTACAATCCCGCTGCGGAGCGCATTTTCGGGTACTCGGCGAGCGAGGTGGTGGGAAGGAATGTCAGGATGCTCATGCCCGAGCCGTACCGCGGCGAGCACGATACCTACGTCGGCAACTACCTGACCACCGGCGAGCGCAAGATCATAGGGATCTGGAGGGAGGTCGTCGGTCTGAGAAAGGACGGCTCCACATTCCCGATGGACCTGGCCGTCAGCGAGATGTCAGCCGGTGGGCAACGAGGATTCGTGGGCATCCTGCGTGACGTCACCGATCGGAAGCGGGCTCAAGAGGCCCTGGAGCGTGCGAGAGACGAGGCGGAGCTGGCCAACCGGGCCAAGAGCGAGTTCCTGGCGAACATGAGCCACGAGATCCGCACGCCGATGAACGGCATCATCGGCATGTCGGAGCTGGCCCTCGACACCGAGCTCACCTCAGAGCAAAGAGAATTCCTGCTAACGGTGAAGGAGTCAGCGGATTCCCTTCTCAGGCTCCTGAACGACATCCTGGACTTCTCCAAGATCGAGGCAGGTCGCCTCGATCTGGAGACCATCGACTTCAACCTAAGGCGGACCCTCGACAGGGCCGTC
>JASLMQ010000855.1 GCA_030746455.1 Candidatus Latescibacterota bacterium | reverse complement strand
AGATCGCGACCGAAACCGCAAGAACGCCGTCCGTTGAGGGCGACGAAGGGGGTCTCGACAGCCTGGAGTCGATCGGGGAGTCCTGCCGCTGCCTTCGCTGCGGGTGCCTGAAGGCGGACAACTGCCGGCTGCGTCGGTATGCCGACGAGTACGGGGCGGAGCAGACGCGATTCGGTGCGGGTGAACGACAGAAGATCGAGCGGGTGCTTCGACCCGGCGGACGGGTGATCTACGAACCCGGGAAGTGCATCAAGTGTGGCCTGTGCATACAGATCGCGCAGAGGGAGGGGGAAGAGCTGGGGCTTGCGTTTGTCGGACGGGGCTTCAACGTTCGCCTCGCCGTTCCGTTCGACGGCTCGTTCGACGACGGGCTGGGGAAGGCGGCGGAGGCCTGCATCGCGGTGTGCCCCACGGCAGCCATTGCCTGGTTCGACGGGCAATCGGAGCAGCCTACATACACGGAGATCGGATATACACCTGTACGAGGAGGATCCGATGGGACAGAATGACCCGCGTGCCGAGCCGTTGGCCCACTGGCCGTTGGCAAGCGACTATACCGACGCCACGGGGAAGACGGCTCCCGCCAGGAACGAGGGGGCAGCGTTCGACGCCCACGAACCCGGGGGGGGCGCATCGTTCAGCGGCCAGGGCGGCGCGATCGAGGTGGTCGGGGCTGCGGGCCTGCTGGGATCTCGCGCGTTCAGCGTGTCGGCCCGCGTCAAGCTATCGGAAACCGACGACGATGTTCCCGGCGACATCATCAGCTGTTTCGATCCGGCCTCGCGGCGGGGATTCAGCTTCGGCGTCCAGACGCTGGCAGGGGTCGCGAGCTCCCAGTCGAACACCCGCAACCTCACCTTCGCGGTGGACGGCGGGGACGACCCATCCGAATGGGTCGACTGCGGACGCCCCGGCAACGCCATTTACGCGTGCGCGATGGCGGTGTACGATGGTGACCTGTACGCGGGGACGTTCGAGACGGGCGAGACCGAGTCGGGGCACGTCTACCGGTACGATGGCGGCGATGTGTGGGTCGACTGCGGCGCGCCGGATTCCTGCAATGCGGTTACGGCCCTGGCCGAATTCCAGGGGACGCTGTATGCGGGCGTGTCGCATTACCGATCCGTGGGCTCGTCGCTCGAGGAGTCGGCGAATATGTACCCGGGGGGCCGGATCTACAGGTACGAGGGAGGGAGCCGCTGGACGGACTGCGGGAAGCTGGGAGGCCCGGGGACGTCTGCTGAAACGGCAGCGTATACGGACTACATGAAGCGGTTCGCCGGATGGCGGCCGGACGAGGTGGATGGCATCCACGGCCTGGTGGCGTTCGGCGGCGCTCTCTATGCGATCCCGATGTACCATCAGGGGCTGTTCCGGTATGAAGGGGGCACGGAGTGGGCCGACTGCGGCAGCCCTGGCGTTCGCCTGATGTCGCTGGGGGTCCACAACGGCGGGCTGTATGGTGCAGGCAATGAAGGCGACAAGCACGGCGGCGTGTACCGGTATGATCGTGACGGGACGTGGACGCGAACCGGCGACCAGGCGGGTGTCGACCAGGTCTACTCCTTCGTCACATACGAAGGGGATATGTATGTGGGGACCTGGCCGGATGCGACGGTGTTCCGCTACGACGGCGGAGACACGTGGGTCGATGCGGGCCGATTGGGCGGCGAGCTGGAAGTGATGGGCATGGCGGTCTACAACGGGAAGCTCTACGCGGGATCGTTGCCGCTTGCGGAGGTCTACCGGTATGACGGGGGCCGTGAGTGGGTGCGGACGGGGCAGCTGGACACGACCCCGGACGTGAAGCTCAGACGCGCGTGGTCGATGGCGGTGTTCGGCGGCAAGCTCTACTGCGGCACGCTGCCGTCTGGCCACGTGTATGCACTGGAGACCGGTGCGTGCGTCACGCACGATCGCGCCTTCCCGGATGGCTGGCACCACGTGGCCGCGGTTGGCGACGCCGATGGGCTGAGACTCTTCCTGGACGGCGAGCAGGTGGCGTCGTCAGGAACACCGCTGCCCGACGGTTGGGCTCCCACCACGGAGTGCCCATTGAGGATCGGATCGGGGCCAAACGACACGTTCTACGGAAGCCTGGCCGATGTGAGGATCTATGACCGGGCGCTGTCCGCGGAAGAAGTCGGAACGCTCAGCGCGGGCTGAACAGGCCCATCCCGTGTCCCAATCCTGAGAGCTACATTCCATACACCATGCGCGATCTGTCGAGATACAGGCTGGCCCTCTTGCTGGCCGTCCCTCTCTGCTGTTCCCAGCCCGACGTCGGTGAGGACCCGGCTCAGGGGCTGGAGTCGGCCAGCTGGCCGATCTTCCGGGGCGATGCCGCCCTGTCGGGGATCGCGGAGGACGCGGTACCCGACGACCTCAGGCTATTGTGGACGTTCGAGACGGCCGATGAGATCGTGTCCACACCGGCCATCGGCCACGGACGCATCTATGTGAGTTCCACCGATGCACGCGTGTACGCGCTGGACGCCACGGACGGCTCCGAGGTGTGGCGCTTCGAGGCGGGCGATGCGGTGGAGGCGTCGCCGATGCTCCTGGACACGACCCTCTACGTCGGGTCGCTAGAGGGAGCCCTCTTCGCATTGGATACGGAGACTGGTCAGGCGAGGTGGAGAGCAGACTTCGGATCCGCGGTTCACGGATCGGCCAACCGGGCGACGGCCGACACGGGGGCACTCGTGCTGGTCGGTTGTTACGACAACCGCATGTACTGCTTCGATGCCGCGTCAGGTGATCGCCGGTGGGCCTACCAGGCCCGCAACTACATCAACGGCGCGCCGGCGATCGAGGGCGGTCGAGCCGTCTTCGGGGGATGCGATGGGAGTCTTCACATCGTCGACGTGGCAAATGGGTCCCTGATCGGCGAAGTGGACGTGGGTTCCTACATTCCGGGCTCCGCGGCAGTC
Organism: Candidatus Latescibacterota bacterium; assembly: GCA_030746455.1. Next base: position 2,783 of record JASLMQ010000855.1, on the reverse strand, counting down.
GTCGATGGGCGTGCCTACGTCGGGCACTACAACGGGGCAGTCGTGTGCATCGACCTGGCGAGCCAGGAGATCGTCTGGGAGTACGGAGATGAAGACCAGGACGGGGCCTCTTCTCCTCGCCGGCGGTCGGGAACGGACGGGTGGTCGTGGGCTCGCGGGATGAGCGACTGCACTGCATCGACCATGAGACCGGGCGGCAGATCTGGACCTTCCGGACTCGCGATGAGATCGACAGCTCGCCGGTGATCGCGGGGAGCAGCGTGATCTTCGGATCGGGAGACGGACGCCTCTACCGGGTCGACCTGGCCTCGGGTCGCGAGCTGTGGTCCTACGAGATCGGGGGGGCGATCACGGGGAGTCCCGCCGTGGCGGGCGGACGGGTTTTTGTGGGGTCCGAAGACGGAAGCCTGTATGCGTTCGGCGAGGGGCCATGAAGATCGCCCACATCACACCGGGAACGGGCGGCCAGTTCTACTGCCAGAACTGCTTCCGAGACGGATCGCTGCTCGAGTCGTCGATGTCGCTGGGGCACGAGATCCACAGGGTCCCGATGTACCTCCCGCTCGACCTGGACCGGCACACGCAGGATGGCGACGTGCCGGTCTTCTACGGCGCCATCAACATCTACCTGAAAGAGAAGTCGTCTCTGTACCGGAACGCGCCCTCTTGGATCGAGCAGGCCCTCGACTCCAGCCCCATGCTCCGCCTGGCCGCCCGGATGGCCGGATCGACGCAGGCGAGCGGACTGGAGGAGATGACCCTCTCGATGCTGAGGGGTGAGGACGGGAACCAGGCTTCGGAGCTGGACCGGCTCGTTCAGTACCTGGCGACCGAGATCCAGCCCAATGTGGTCCATCTGTCCAATGCCCTGCTCCTGGGCCTGGCCAGACGGATGCGGGCAGATCTGGGATGCAAGGTGATCTGCTCCCTGCAGGACGAGAACGAGTGGATCGACCCGATGGACGAGACCTACCAGCGGCAGGTGTGGGGTCTGATGGCCGAGAAGGCGGTGGATGTGGACCGGTTCATTGCGGCGAGCCGCTACTACTCCCAGCTCTCCCAGGAGAAGCTGGGCATCCCGGCATCCAAGATCCACGTGGTGTACGCGGGGATCCACCTGGACGGATACGAGAAGTCGCCGCTCCCTCTTGATCCCCCGGTAATCGGCTATCTCAGCCGCATGTGCGAATCCCTGGGACTGGGGATCCTGGCCGAGGCCTTCCTGAGGCTCAAGCGGGATCCCGACTTCGGGGATCTGAGGCTTCACATCACCGGCGGGCGTGCGGCCGAGGACAAGCCCTTCATCCGGGGGTTGCTGAAGACCCTGAAACGGGAGGGCTGCGAGGACTCTGTCCGAATCTTCGAAGCGTTCGACAGGCCCGACCGGATCGGGTTCCTGAAGTCGCTGACGCTGCTGTCCGTGCCCGTTCCCGCGGGTGAGGCCTTCGGCACGTATCAGATCGAGGCACTGGCCGCCGGCGTTCCCATCGTGCAGCCCGATGCAGGCGGATTCCCCGAGTTCGTCGAGGCGACCGACGGAGGGGTGATCTTCTCCCCCAATGACAGTGAGACGCTGGCCGAGACGATCGCGTCGCTGCTGCGGCAGCCGGACCGGATCCGGCACCACGCGGAGGCGGGAAACCGTGCGGTGCAGGAGCAGTTCTCCATCGACACCACGGTGAGGAACATGGCGCGCATCTACGAGGATGTGCTTGGGGTGGGACCATGACCCAAAGCCAGAACGACCCGGCTCTACTCGAGCTCGAGGATGTCCGAAAGACCTACGCACTGCCCGCGGGCCAGGAACCGCGTCAGATCCTTCAGGGGACATCCATGGAGGTCCGCCGCGGGGAGTCGGTCTCGATCGTGGGCCCTTCAGGCTCTGGCAAGAGCACACTGCTGAACCTGATGGGCGGTCTCGACGACCCCACCTCGGGCACGGTTCGTTTCCTGGGTCGAGATCTTGCCTCCCTGAGCGATCGGGAGCGGGCACAGATCCGAAACCAGGAAATCGGGTTCGTCTTCCAGCTGCACCACCTTCTCCCTCAATGCACGGTCCTGGAGAACGTGCTCATCCCGGCCGTTCCTTTCGGTTCGCGGGGGACCAGCGGCGAGACGGCTGACCGGGCCAGGGGGCTGTGCGATCGGGTCGGCCTTTCGCGCCTCGTCGACGGGTTTCCGGCGCAACTGTCGGGTGGAGAGCAACAGCGGGTGGCCGTGGTGAGGGCATTGATCAACCAGCCCAAGCTGATCCTCGCGGACGAGCCCACGGGCTCTCTGGATCTGGACAGCTCGGAGAACCTGGTCCAGCTGCTGCTCGAGCTGAACCGGGAAGAAGGCGCCGCTTTGGTGGTGGTGACCCATTCCGCGGACGTTGCGGAGCAGATGGACCGGACCTGCCAGCTTCAGGCAGGACGTCTCGTATGAGGCCGTGCCGATACATCCTGCGCAGTCTGAGCTACTATCGACGCGCCCACCTCTGGGTCATGCTTGGCAGTACGATGTGCACGGCCATCCTGGTGGGCGCTCTGGTTGTGGGCGATTCGGTTCGACACAGCCTGCGGCGGCTGGTGACGGTACGGCTGGGGGACACCCAGTTCTCCCTGTCCGCGGGGGATCGGTTCTTCCGGACCGGCCTGGCGGACGCGCTGGCCGACCGACTCGGGACGACGGTCGCGCCGATCCTACAGGTGAAGGGAATGGCTGCCGCGGAAGGCGGCAGGAGACGCGTGAACCGGATCACGGCTATCGGGGTCGACGGCCGCTTTGGCGAGATCGGGGAT
>JASLMQ010000854.1 GCA_030746455.1 Candidatus Latescibacterota bacterium | reverse complement strand
GGTCGCTGACCTGGCGAATCTGCGAGAGGTGAGGCACGTGGTGAAGGAGGGGCGTGTCTTGGTGGAAGACGGGAAGCTGGTGGTTAAAAGGTCGGAGATGGACCACAGACCACAGACCACAGACCACGGGACGACGGCTACGCCGATCCCTCCAGCAGCAAGCGATCTTCCTCCGCCCTGAGACGAAGCACGTGGTGTCCGGTCTGCCGATCGAGATCTGCGGACACAAGGCTTCCGCCCTTGACTGCCCACGTCACAGATTCCGGCGCCTCCACCTTGACCGTGAAGGCCTCACCTATCGGCGCCGAAGGCAGCGCTCCCACCGACGACGTATCGATCTGCACTCCCCTATCCCTGCGTTCCATCTTCGACAGGGCCCGATAGGCGAACTGCGTCCAGCAGGCCGTCCAGCAGATGGTCGTACGGGCTCAGGGCCTCAACCCACCGATCCACGGTTTCCAGATTGCGCGACGGGTCTGAGTGGAGTAAGTTCGGCCAGTGAAGTCCGTAGATCGGCTGCCCGGTGACCCACCTGGGCTCCGATGCGAACTCATACCACGGGATCCCGACGTTTCCCCGGTCGACCAGCATCACGCCGCATTCCACGGTCAGACGCTCGTTCTGCGGCGGAGCGAATTGCTTCGCCGTGCATATGTGCGTGGACACGAACCTGATTCCGAAGTCACGCAGGATGGGCTGCATGCCATCCTCACCGTTGCCGAAGCTGTGGATGAACGCCGGCGGCACATAGGACTCGGGGAACGGCCCCAGATCGTTCTGGTCGAGGATTCGGCCGAATGCCTCCAGATGGCGCAGCACCTCCTGCCGAGGTCGCATCACTCCACCCAGGAGATGAAACTCCGCGCGTGTGAATTCCCCACCCTCCCAGTATTCGTGGCCGACCCCGTGTGCGACCAGCTCCACGTGGTTCCGGTTCTCGCGCAAAACATCGGCGGCCTCATCCAGCCAGGGCCCAACCCATCGGCTGTTGTCCCACTCACGCCCCATCCACGTGCTGGTGGGGATCTCTCGCAGGATGTTCTCCCGGTCCCACTCGCAGGCTATGAATGCGGCCTGAGGGCGCATCCCCAGCTTGCGTCCCAACTCCGCGATGGCCGTATAGTCCTCGGGCCCGTGATCTCGATCTACGCCCGTGCGATAGGGTCCTCCGACTTCAGAATCGTTCGAGCCGGACCACCATCCCACATCGTCTATGACGATCTGTAAGGGCATTGGGATAGCGAATCGGTGGGTTCCATTGTCCACGATCTCTGTCATGGCTCATCCTGATCAGTCGAAAGGCGGGGAACTACGAAATACGCGAAACACGCGAAAAGATGCAGAACCGACCCGGGGGCAATCCAGGCCTCGCCGGACGGGAGCCTGCTTCAGGTTGCAGAACCCATTCGGCGAACCCAATCAGGGGTTTGGGGCGAGGGCGGTGAGCGTTGCGCCGGCGGAGACCACGGCCAGATCCTCGTTCAGGGCGACGACGTGGGAGACTGGGTCAGGTACATCCGTTGATCCCGCGATCGCGCCAGTTCGATCCAGCAGGTAGATCCGGCCGTCATCACATCCGGCCACGATCGCGTCGCCGACCAAGGCGAGGTCGTTCACCGAGTCGGACAGCTCGGCGCGCCAGACCAGGGATCCGTCGGCGCGGATCGCGTAGACGCTGAACGACTCGGAGGCGCAGACCACCTCGAGTCTGCCGTCTCCATCCACGTCCATAGGGGCCAGGGCAGTGGGTGCGCCGCCCACGTTGGTCTTCCAAGCGTCCTCGCTGTCCGCCAGGCGACAACGGACGAACCCGTCCTCCATTCCCACCAGTGCCTCCGCCTTCCCATCGCCATCAAGATCCAGCAGCGCTGTGGCTGTAATGACCGGCCCGCCATAGATCTTGCCGATGCGCTTCCCGGACGAATCGAGTATGGATGGACCGTAGTACTCGCACCCGGCGAGAACCTCGTCACTGCCGTCCCCGTCGTGGTCGCCGGAGCAGCCAGTGGTACTGGCGTGGGTGGTGTTGGTGCGCCAGAGCAGCTCTCCGTCTTCGGAGAAAGCATGGTAGTGCCAGTTGTCCGATCCGGCCACGACCTCGTGCTTCCCGTCGCCATCCAGATCAGCCGGGAAGACGGTGGCCACGGAGCCGGTACGTCCGTGATAGGTCTCACAGGCATAGGCCCAGAGCGGGTCTGCCGAGTCCGCATCCAGCGC
>JASLMQ010000853.1 GCA_030746455.1 Candidatus Latescibacterota bacterium | reverse complement strand
GATAGGGCTTGCCCTACACCCCTTGGCCGCAGTACGTTAGGCAAGTGCGGTGTGTTCCACTGTCTCCGGAGTCTCCCTGTGCAGGCCGCATCACCACCGGACCGGCTTCAGAGGCACCCAGCGCTCAGGCCTGACACCTAGGGTACCCGGTCTCCCGAAGCCTTGGACTGCCACAGGGCCAAGTCGACCCGGATCTCGTGGCTCGTGGCTCGTGGCTCGTGGCTCGTGATTCGTGGTTCGTGGTTCGTGGTTCGTGGTTCGTGGTTCGGGGATCGCAGAACCGCAAGACCTCCACGCTGGGCAAAATGGTCCTGCGATGGCCACGAGCTCCGGTACCCGACACCCGGTAACTGCTCCTGTCGTCTGTGGTCTGTGGTCTGTGGTCTGTCGTCTGCCTTCTTATGCCCTTGGAGCTTCAGATGCCCGCAAAACCCATTCTCATCGTCGACGGCCATCTCGACATGGCCTACAACGCCCTCTTCTACCGGCGTGACCTAACCCAGCCCGTCCGCGTACTGCGCGAGCGGGAAGACGTGGTTCGGGGAGATGTCTCGGCCCACGCCGACTCCCTCGAGCGGAGGCAGGGCCTCGAGGCCACGCACTACACCGTCACGGTGACGCTCCCGGAGATGCGCAAGGGCCGCGTGGGCATCATGCTCTCCACGATCATGGCCCGGGTCCAGGCGGCCGGCGACAAGATCCACAACGCCTCGCGCACGCAGGTGGCGGCCTACGCCAAGGGTCAGGCCCACCTCCACTACTACAAGGCCCTGGAGCGCGAGGGCGAGATCACCTTCATCAAGACCGTCGACGACCTTGACGCCTGTGTGGCCGCGTGGGAGAAGCCGACATCCAAGACACCCGTGGGACTCATCCTGTCCGCAGAAAGCGCGGACCCCATCCTGGGACCGGATCAGGTGCAGGACTGGTGGGACGCGGGGCTCCGCTCCGTCTCCCTCACGCATTTCGGGGCCAACACCTACGGCCACGGCACGGGCACCGGCGGCGGCCTCTACCCCCCGGCCTTCCCGCTGATGGACGCCCTCGATGACGTGGGCATGGTGCTGGACGTCACCCACGCCTCGGAGCTCAGCTTCTGGCAAATCATGGACTACTGGGACGGTCCCCTGCATGCCAGCCACTGCAACTGCCGGGCCCTCACCCCGGGCCACAGGCACCTCAGCGACGAGATGATCGAGGCCATCGTCGAGCGAGGCGGCGTGATCGGCATCGTCTTCGCCGAGCAGATGCTGAGCCCCACCTGGAACTGGGACGACCCCTCCACGTACTACAAGAACGCCACGCGCCCGATGAAGGCCGCCGTAGACCACATCGACCACATCTGCGGCATCGCGGGCACCGCGGACAACGTCGCCCTCGGCACCGATCTGGACGGCGGGTTCGGCCGCGAGCTGGCCCCGATCGACTACGATAACATCTCCGACCTCCAGCGCTTCCCCGGGATTCTCGCGGACCGAGGCTACAGCGAGGAGGACGTCGCCAAGATCTGCCACGGGAATCTCATTCGGTTATTCAAGAATGCCTGGAGCGGTTGATCGTGGCTCGTGGCTCGGTACTCGTGGCTCGTAGCCGGGGGTTCTCGTCTTTGATTCTGCCGACCGCTGATAGCTGAAAGCTGATGGCTGCATTGCCGTCTGCCTTCACACGCTCTTGGAGTTGCGCATGCCTTCGCCATACCTCATCATCGACGGCCATCTCGACCTCGCCTTCAGTGCCCTCCAGGTCAACCGCGACCTGACCCAGCCGGCGGCCACAGTCCGTGCACACGATCCCGATCCTCTGGTCCGAAGCTTCGGCAGCTGCACCGTCACGTTTCCCGAGCTACGGAAGGGGAATGTGGGGATCGTACTGGGCACCGTTATGTCCCGTCTGGATCCCAACGACCAGTGGACGCGCACGGGCATGTACACCCAGTCACAGTGCTACGGCGTAGGCCGGGGGCACTACGCCTACTACGAGGCGATGGAGTGGGAGGGCGTGATCCGGTTCATCCACGACGTGGAGGACCTGGATGAGGTCCTGGCCGACTGGGAGGAGCCCAGGCCGGATACGCCCATCGGTCTCGTGCTCGCGATGGAGAGCGCGGATCCCATCCTCGGCCCGGACCAGGTCCCCGAGTGGTACGACCTCGGTCTCCGGATGGTCAGCATCTCCCACTACGGGACAAGCGCCTACTCCCACGGTACCGGTACCGAGGGCGGGCTTCTACCCACGGCGAAGCCGTTGCTCGACGCGCTGCGGGAGGCCGGCATCATCGTCGACCTCACCCACACGACCGACATATCCTTCTGGGAGATCCTGGACCTCTACGACGGCCCGGTTTGCGCGTCGCACCACAACTGCCGCGTCCTCACCCCGGGCCAGCGCCAGCTTACCGATGACATGATCAAGGCCATCGCCGAGCGAGACGGCGTGATCGGGGCAGCCTGCGATGCATGGATGCTCGACCCCGAATGGAAGCGCGAGGTCCCCTGCTACGAGCAGATCACCAGCGCCACCCTCGAAACGGTCGCCGACCACGTGGACCACGTCGTACAGCTCCTGGGCAATGCCCGGAACGCCGGGATCGGGTCCGACCTGGACGGCGGCTTCGGCACCGAACAGGGGCCTCGCGATCTGAACACCATCGCCGACCTCCAAAAGCTCGCAAGCATCTTCGAGGAGCGCGGCTACGCCGACGAGGATATCCGCAGCATCATGTCCGGCAACTGGATCCGCCTTCTCAGACAGATCATGCAGAAGTAGGTCCCCCCTGCCACCCGATCAAGTCAAAGATACCACCGCCCCCCAACCCGATGCCGTTTACCACGGCTGCCGGGTCCTCACCATGGATCTGGGGCGGCCGCGTGGGACAGATGGTCATCCGTTTCGGTGTGGCCCCGAGATTGCCACGCCCCGCAAGGATCGCGGGGCTCGCAATGACAATCGCTGTCGCGTGAGGATCGGTATTGAAGCTTCTCCTGGAGCCAGAGATAGTGCCCTCTACAGAAGGAGACAACCGTGAGCAATGGCTTCCGCGATGAGTTGCTTGCAGCGATGACGGAGATCGAGACCGTCGACTGCCACTCCCACACCTGCCTGCGCAGGGAATACTACGAATCCGTGCCTCACGACATCTTCGAGCTCGCAGCTCAAAGCTATTACGGTCGCGACATCGCGGGCACGACGGGCAGGGGCGCCGAGCAGATCTTCGCAGATGCCAGCACCGACGAGGAGAAATGGGAGATCCTCAAGGGCATCCTCGCTCAGACCCGGAACGTGTCCTACTGGCGGCACCATATCGTCGTCCACCAGGGCCTGTTCGGTCTGGAGGACGACGACCTCGACGACGGAAACTGGCAGGCGGCAAATGAGAAGCTCAAGTCCAGTAGCAAGGAACCCAACTGGTACGAGCACGTCACCAACGATGTGTGCAACCTGAATACCCAGGTGCGCAACATCCCCTGGTTCGAAGACTGGGAGCCCGAGTTCTTCACGGCCACGCTTCGCATGGAGCAGGCCCTCGTCCTATATAACAAGGACAGCCTGGAGTCCTTCGAGAACCACATGGGCCGCTCCTTCTCTGACATCCAGTCCCTCAAACAGGGCCTCGCCGATCTCGTCGAGCAGTACCGCCAGCAGGGATCCGTGGGGATCAAGCTCGCGCATGCCTACCGCCGCACGCTCGCATCCGATGACGTGTCCGAGGTGGACGCGGCCAGGGCCTTTTCCCGCGCGCTGGCCGGTGAGGACCTCAGTCCCACCGAGCGGAAGCAGTTCGAGGACCACATCATCTTCTTCCTGGCGCGGATCGCGGGGGAGATGAACCAGGTCTTCCAGATCCACACGGGTGTCCAGGGCAATTGGGGCCACGTTCCCGACTCCGATCCGCTCCACCTCCTGCCCCTCATCCACGCGAACAAGAAGACCCGCTTCGATCTCTTCCACGCGGGGTATCCCTACAGCCGCGAGATGGGCATGCTGGGGAAGCA
>JASLMQ010000852.1 GCA_030746455.1 Candidatus Latescibacterota bacterium | reverse complement strand
ACTCGATGTCATTGCCCGTGATCTGGATGTTGCGGATTTGGGAGCCGATCGCCTTGATGCCCCCGCGCCTGCAGTAGCTGATGTGGGATCCGGCGACGATGATTTGGTGCAGGTTCAGGTCATCCATGAAGACGCCCACGCCGCTGTTGTGGTAGATGTGGCAGTGCGAGACCAGGACATTCCGAGCGCGTCCGACGATGTGGATCCCATGTCGCAGACCCCGCAGCAGCACGCCTTCGAAGGTCGACTGCATCGTGCCCTCCACCCGGAAGCCGTCGGCATCGGGGTGCCGACCTTCCACCTCCAGGTTCATAACGGAAGGCATCCGTTCGCGCGCCCAGACCTCGGGTCCGAAGCTGCCGGGGTCGGCGGTGCCCTCGTGCGTGCCAAGCAGGTGGAAGGCAGGACCGGGGCCTGCCATCAGCACCCTTGCGGTTCCGCCTTCTCCTTCGATGCCGGCCCGGCCATATCGCTGGAGATCGAGGGTGACGGTGCGGGTCAGGAGGTAGTCTCCACGGGGAAACAGCAGGTGGCCGTCACCGTGTTCGAGCGTCTGGATCACCGCTTCGGTGTCGTCGTGCAGGCCGTCTCCAATGGCCCCGAACTCCCTCACGCTGCTCATGTCGGTTCCTTTCCGAGTACCCCCCGTTGGGTCACGTGCCGTCGCGATTCCGGCGGCCGTTCGTGATCGGATCCGCAATATAGGGCGTCCGGATCCGCGGGTCAACACGGAGCGGTGATGCGCCGCTGCCCTGGCACGGGCGACCGCGGTGTTGCTAACCGCATGCAGACCGCGAGACCACAAAAGGGCTTGGCGCCGGTCGAGGCGGTGTGTATCTTGCCGGGGTCTTGTGGAGCCTTCTCACGCCGCTGATACTGACGTGCCGATTGGAGGCAAGCTGTGGAAGAGACACACGTTTTCGCAGGACTCGATGGGAAAGAGAGGCCCTCGAAGCCGAGGGGCCAGGGGTTGACGATGGTGGTGGACTGGGGACTTGGGGGGAACGCCCAGGACGACCTCCTGGCGACGACGGCCCCCTACTTCGACTTCGCGAAGATCGCGGTGGGTCTCTCGCGCCTGTTGCCCAACGAGATGCTCGCGGCAAAGATCGAACACTACCAGAGACACGACGTCGAGCCCTTTCCCGGAGGCCAGTATCTGGAGTACGCCGAGGTTCACGGGAAGGCCGATCTCTACCTTCCCGCCGCCGCCGAGGCCGGGTATCGCTGGATCGAGGTGTCGGACAACCTGGCCGCCGTGTCGCTCGAGTGGAAGCTGAGGATGATCCACAGGGCATGCGAGGATGTCGGGCTCCTGGTCTTCGGCGAGGTAGGGCAGAAGGAGGGTTTGGGGACCGCGGCCTCGATGGTGGACGATGCCCGCGCGTGCGTGGACGCCGGATCCAGAATCGTGCTCCTGGAGGCGGCCGAGCTTGTCAGCGACGACCCGGAAACCGCGAAGGAGGTGGAGGCGGTCATCGACGCGATCGGTCTCGAGACGGTGATGTTCGAGCTGCCGGGGCCCTGGATCTCGGGCGTGACCCAGCACAGCATCCATCGGATGCGCCGGGACCTGGTGGACCGGTACGGCAGGGACGTGAACCTGGGCAACGTGATGCCCGATGACATGATGACCCTGGAGGCCTACCGGAGAGAGCTGGGCATCAATGCGGGAAGCGCCAAGGAGGACTGAGTGTGATTCGGAGGGCCGAGAAGATATGATGAGGCGCCAGGGAAGCCGTGGCGGGCATCGGGATCGATGGGGACCAGACGACGAGGACACCCAGAAGCGATCCCCCGTTGCCCTGTGGAGGGTTCTGCGCCGCATCTACGGGTACAGCGAACCCTACCGGCTCCGGCTGTATGGTGGGCTGCTGTTGACCCTGATGGCCACCATGGTATGGCTCACGATCCCCCTGGGCCTCCGGTCCCTGCTGGACTCCGTGTTCGAGGATGCCGACCGCGAACTTCTCGATCTGCTCGCCGTAGGGATGCTGCTGCTCTTCGTGCTCCAGTCATTGGTGTCGATGGGCAGCCACTACCTGATCGGCTGGGTGGGCGAGCGTGTGGTCACCGATCTCCGACAGCAGGTGTACGGTCACCTCTTGCGGCTGGGGATTCGCTTCTATTCGGACCGACGCCTGGGAGAGCTCACCTCGCGACTGACCAACGATGTGGGGGCCGTACGCAGCGCCGTCACCGACGCGCTCGCGCAGCTGATGATGCAGGCCCTGACCCTACTCGGGTCCCTGTCGCTGATGGTGGCCCTCAACTGGCGGCTGAGCGTGGTGATCTTCCTGGCGGTTCCGGGCGTGGCCCTTGGCAGCCGGCACCTCGGCCTGCGCATCCGCGACCTTTCCCGGCGTGTGCAGGATCGGCTGGCGGACACCACTGCGGTGGCCGAAGAGGTGATGGGGGCCGTTCGGGTGGTCAAGGCCTTCGCCCGAGAGCCGTATGAGGTGACGCGCTACAACAGCGCTGTGGAGGACCTTTTCGCCACGGCGC
>JASLMQ010000851.1 GCA_030746455.1 Candidatus Latescibacterota bacterium | reverse complement strand
ATGGACTGGATCGACGGCATGGCTCGCTGTCTCGAGGAGCCGTCGCTGATCTACGACTATGTGATCCGGCTCGTCGAGGAGCTGGATTGCGATGGCTTGCGGCTGTTCGTGAAGGGCGATCCCCTGGCGGTTCGGAGACAGGACGACCGTCTGGTGGCATTCGATCCGGCTACTGGAGATCGCAAGGGAATGATCGACCTTCACGGTGGCGGATATCTGGTGCCGGACGACCCCCCTCCGCCGATCGAGTCGCTGGCGGAAGCGAAAGAAAGATGCAAACAGGCCGAAGACACTTATTCGGACGAGAAGCTGGAGCTGTTTGAGCTGGCTCGTGCGCGCGTGCCCCAGCGGTTCGTGGCCTCCAGCGTGTTGGGCTTCACATTGAACACCTATATCAGCTTGCGCGGACGTGAGCAGGCCATGATGGACTTGATCGACAGGCCGGATTTCGTTGCTGCAGTGATCGACGTCCAGGTAGAAACCGCGATCCGGCTGGCGGAACGACTGCTCCCGACGGGCATCGACTCGTTCTACATCGGGGATCCGTCCTCGAGCTCTGGCCTGATCAGCCCTCAGCACTTCGAGACGTTCTGCCTTCCGGCCTTCCAGACGTTCTGCAACCATTTCGCGAGCCACGATGTTCTCATCTACATCCACGTCTGCGGGAACTCAGAACCGATTCTGGAAATGCTGGCGGACAGCGGCGCGCACACGGTCGAGCCGCTCGACCCCCTGGGCGGCGTTTCGGTTGCCGATGCCAAGCGCCGGATCGGGGACCGAGTGGCCTTGATGGGTGGTCTGGATACTCTTACCCTCGCGAATGGCACGCCCGAGGAGGTCAGGGATGAGGCCATTCGGAAGTGCCGCGAGGGAGGACCCCACGGTTACGTGCTGGCTGCCGGCGATATGGTTCCCCCCGCTACATCACTTGAGAATCTCCGGGCTATGGTGCAGGTGGCAAAGGACGGTATCTGGAAGTGAGCTCATGTGCGCCGATGTCTCTGCACTTCACTGAACACCAGCCCTCGAGAGCCTGAGAGAGGGAGGCCTAATGGCTCGATCCGTCAAGATTTCGCTTGTGAGCTTGCCGACATATCCCCCGGATGAGCCCGACCGTCTTGCCAAGACCCTCCTCCGGATGGAGACATTCGTGGACGAGGCGGCGCGTCGCCAGAGCGCCCTGGTGGCCTTTCCGGAGACATGCAACTACCTCCACTCAGGCCCCACCTGGGCTGAGGCGGAAGCGCCCGACGGGCCGACGCTTTCCGCGATGCGCAGAAAGGCGGCCGAGCACGGCATCTATGTCGTGTGCCCGTTGGTCCTCGAGGAACACGGGATCCGCCAGAACAGCGCGGTGTTGATCGGGCGCGACGGCGAAATGGCCGGCGTCTACCGGAAGAACTTCCTTACCCACGAAGAGCTCGACGAGGGCGTGATCCCCGGTACCGAGACCCCGGTGTTCGAGACGGATTTCGGGAAGCTGGGCCTGGCGATCTGCTTCGACATCTTCTTCCGGGAGGTCGGCGCCGGCCTGGCGGCCGGCGGTGCGGAGCTGGTCCTTTGGCCCAGCATGCCGCCGGGAGGCAGGCTGTTGTGCCGGTGGCCGACCGAGTTCGGCTTCCATCTTGGCGCGGTGACCTCCAATCGCTCGACCTTCGTGGACGTGGCCGGACGGGAGATTCAGATGCGGCGCGGAAGCACCTACGCCGCCACCGGGGGAGGCGTGCCACCCCTGACCACGGCGACACTGGATCTGGATCACCGGCTGCTGTGTCACGACTACAACCTGGATCGGATCCGGAAGGTCTCGGAGCAGTATGGAAGCCACAACCTCCACGTGGAGTGGATCCAGGCGGAGTGTCTGGTAATCTTTGGCTCGCTGATGCCCGATATCTCCACCGACGAGCTGATCGAGGCGTTTGGCATCGAAACGATGCGAGACTACCTGGAGCGCGCCCGAGGAAGTCGCGATCGAGCGCTGGAAGCGAAATACGTGGCGGGGGAGGCGTAGAGATGCAGATGATCACGGTGTCGCGTGATGACAACATCTACGAGGCGTTCGCCGATATCGCCCAGGTACCAGACGGTACACTGGTGTGTACATACCGCGAGAGCATGTGCCACAGCCCGCGGCCGTGGTCCAGGGTGATCGTTCGTCGCAGTGTGGACCGGGGCCTGACCTGGGGCCCACGGCAGGTGGTGGTCGAGCGTACCCGCGAGCAATCCGCCGCGGGTGAGGGACGGTTCAATTGCTCCCGCATCACTGCCTGCGCCGACGGCAGCCTCCTGCTGATCGTGGATCTGCTGCTCAAGGATACGTTCGAGGAGTACCTGGAGCCGGGCGTTTGCATGAACCTCCTGTTTCGCAGCCGCGACAGCGGAGCGACCTGGGAAAGACCGGAGGAGACAGGGATCACCGAGGGGATCGTGCCGTCCATCAAGGAGCTGTCCAATGGTGATCTGATCGTTGGGGTCACCGAACAGGACAAGGGAGCCAACGGCGTTCGTGATTACTCCGAGACGCAGACGGTCTACGTTTCCAGTGACAGGGGACGGAGCTGGGAGGGGCCCTTCATGGTGCCGTCCCCCGAATCTCCTGCGGTCAACGGCCAGCCCTGGCGCCTCAACGAGGGCGACTTCGCCGAGCTGGACGATGGCACACTGGTCGTCTACATGCGCGAGGATGGTGAGCGACTGAGCGGCTGGAAGAGCATCTCGAGAGACGGGGGGCGCACATGGGCGGTACCGCTCCGCACCGAGATGATGCACTGCCTGGGACGCCCATCGGTGGGCCGGCTGCGTTCGGGCGAAATCGCCATCACCTATCGAGTGTGCTGCGGGCTGTCGACCTCCCTGGGCCTGCATGTGGAGACGCCCGAGCAGGCGATGCGTGGCTTCTCCGAGGGATCTAGCGATTCCGCGGATCCGGAGATGTACGGCGGCGACTCCCAGGTCCGTTTCGCGGTTCTGGACAACGACCGGTCGCTCGCCGCCGACAGCGGCTATTCTGGATGGGTGCAGCTGGAGGGTGGAGACCTCTACGTGGTCAACTACATTACGGACGACGCGCCTCGGGCCCACATTCGCGGCTACCAAGTGGGCCGGATGGATTGGTACCTGTTTCCCGAAGGCGCGATACGCCGGAATCGACCTTCGGATCCGGAGGGAGGCTACTACGAAAGGGCCCAGGAGTTGGCGCGCCAGCAGCAGGAATGGGCGGACCGGCAGGACTGGTCGCGGCGCGTGCCTACGCAGAAATAGAGGACAGGAAAGAGAGATACCAGGAAGAGGAGTTGGTTTGCGTAGAATGGGCGGGTAGGTGTTCTGGGGGCGTGGATCGGAGGAAATGGGCATGACATCGAAAGAGCGCGTGCTGGCAACCATCAGGGGCGAGCCGACGGACAAGATCCCGGTGTACCACCTGCAATTCGCCGGGCAGGTTGCGTCTGTGATTCTAGGACGCGAGGACGTCTGCGTGGGGGGAGAACACCTGCAGCGGCTGGAGATGAATGCGCTTTGGGACGGGGAGGAGGCGCATAAGGAATTCGAGGCGCGCTGCGAGGAAGACGCTGTGGCCATCGCAGAGGCATGTGGGCACGACATTTTCAGGCTTCAGTACTGGCGCTGGCGCAGGAAGCCAATCGAGAAGATCGATGACAACACGTTCGTTTGCGAAATGCCGGACGGGGAAGTCGTCACGATGGCCTATCGCCCGGAGCTCGAGCTGTTCGAGCGGACGGTGAGGAGCGAGGGTGGTGGCAAGAAGGCCGTGACCCGTCTGGGAGAGGAGAAACCTCCCACCGAAGAGGAGGTCCGTCGGGAG
>JASLMQ010000850.1 GCA_030746455.1 Candidatus Latescibacterota bacterium | reverse complement strand
AAGCAGTCCGGCTCCAAGGCCGACAGACTCTTTTCTCTGACTCGGGACGGCACACTCGACGGCACCGGGACCTCCATGGGTATCCACTTCCTCCATTCCCCATTCATAAGGCCTATCGAGCCCTCGCGTGATATGACGGTGAGCGTGGATGAGCCGGTGGTGGTGACATGGGAAGCCGTGGACGTGGACAACGGGGAGGGCATCGGTAGTGGGGTCGGGCGTTCCTGGTCCCGCGGCCAGGGCAGCTCGCCCAACGTGAGGATCCTGCTCAGCTCGGCCGACTTCGGAGAGGTCACGACCTGGGGGACCATCACCAACAGCGCACAGGGCCACCGGTTCTGGGTCGGGAACTCGGGCGACGGATCCCTTGTGGAGGAGGTCGCACTCCATGAGGGAGTGGATTCCTCCTTCGTGATGGTCGGCAACCGGATGCGGAACAACCTGTTCTCCACGACGGGTCTGGGCGGATCGTCGGGGGATCTGGAACTCCAGACGAATGGGGGTCTTGGCGAGACCTACTACGTTTACCTGGCCATCGACGATGGCCGCGACGGATCGGTGGGTGACGCCGTTGTGGCCTCGGTTCCGCAGTCGACCAACTTCGGGGGCTATTCGCCGGTGGTCCGGGTTCCCGGACGTGTCACCTTCGTCGGCACGGTTCCGGCCAGCCCGGCCACAGGCAACCGGCTCATCGTTCCCACCCGGATGGAGACGACCGCAGGTGAGGCGATCAAGTATCCCATCTTCCCGGAGGTGACCCCGACGGGCAAGCGGATCCGCGTGGTGGATATCTTCCTGTCCGTGGACGCCGACAAGTTCGAGGCGATCGATATGGACCCGGCCAGCGAGGGGATTCAGCCCTTCACGATCGGGGACAACAGCCAGATCATTGCCAACAACATCGATCAGGGGTCCTACGTGGAGGGTGACAAGCTGCGGCTGGACCTGATCTACAGCGACCAGGTGGTGGGTGGTGGCCTCACGTTCTTTGACGGTGAGCAGGCCCTGGCGACGGCCAACCTTCGTGCTCTCGCGGTGGAGGACAGCGCGACCGTGTTCACTACGATCACCCTGGACGACACCGGCCAGCGCGTGACCAAGATGCTGGACGAGAACAACGTGAGCATCAACGCCGGCGTGCCGGCGCCCACCGAGGTGTCCGTAAATCGGAGGGGGAGCATCACGGGGAGGGTGCCCTTGCAGAGCCGGGAGACGTCGGCCGACACGGTGACGTTCTACCTGAGGGGCGTGGGCAGCTACGCGGCGTTGGATGACTCACTGTTCGAGACGAACGACATCGATCCGGAGACCGAGGGCGTCCAGGTGATCACCACCGGCAGGACCGGGGAATTCTCCCTCGATCACGTTCCCTCGGGTCGCTACGTGCTCGCGGCCTACGCCCCCAGATATCTGGCCGGACACGACACGGTGTTCGTGAAGCGCAGCTTGGACATAGCCGAGGTGACGCCCACGCTGGATGGAGACGGCGTACAGCGGACCCACCTGCTGGCCGGGGACGCTGCCGGCTACGTCGACAGCACGGGGGCCACGCTTCCGGACAACTTCATCGGCTCCGACGACATCAACGCAGTGAACGATGCGCTGTTCACTCAGCCGGGTGACAGCCTCTACAACACCTACGCGGACTTCAACCGCGATGGCGTGATCAACGCGACGGACAAGGACTACGCGGCGGCCAATCAGACGGACAACACAGGGGCGGCGAACGAGATCCGCCCGGTATTCCCCACCTTCAAGGTCGCCCAGGGGACGAACGCGGACGCACTGATCCGTTTCGCGGACCTGCCGGATGGCGAGATCCGGCCCGGCGAGACGTTCGACGTCACTGCTGAGATCCGGGATGCCCGGGCCGTCCGCACTTACGAAATCCACATCCTGTTCGATCCCGACAGACTCGAGGTCGTGGATCTCGTCTCGACCGGTTCTCTGCTATCCAACTATCTGACCGACGTGACGGCCAAGGTGACCGATGGCGACCTGGGACTGGTGAACTCCGTCATCGGACGAACGCCGATCGGCGCTTCGGGAGGCGGAAGCCTGGCGACGGTCCGCTTCCGAGCGGTCAGCCGATCCGCGGAAACCCGTCTGACTTTGAGCGATGCGATGCTGATCGACGTGTCGCACGTGGGGCTCACGCCAAAGCTTGACGAAGCCGTAACCCTGGTTCTGTCCAGGGACCCCATTGTCTACCACGACGCCGCCGGCGACAAGATCCGGGGTCTGATCCTCCCCGAGGAGGACCCCAGAGTCGATTTCAACGACTTCGTGGCCTTCGCGAAGACCTTTGGCGCTACCTCGATGCATCCCGACTATGAGCTGCGCGCGGATATGAATGGTGATACCAAAATCGACTTCGCCGATTTCGTGATCTTCGCAGGAGACTTCGGGAGGGTCGCCGTGGATGCCCCGACCTCGGCTGGGCTGTACAAGCCTGTCGATGGACCTGGCGGATCTGGTAAGGCGGACGCAAGGTACTGGCGTCCGGTACCCTTTGCACCCCAGGGGTGGGCCCAGAAGCTGATGACGAGCCTGCTGGATACATTGTCCTGGTGGGTGGAGTAACGCAGAGCGACCACACCTCTTGCTTGTCGAATCCGATGCTGCTTGGGTGCCCCTGGGGTTGTGTCAGCCCCAGGGGCATTTTCGTCCCATCCAGACCGATCACTGGGTGGGTCCAATCGGCTCTCGATTCCGTGGGATTCTGAGGCGGGTCCTCTCAAATAACTGATGCTCCGGGTGCTGTCGTGGCCTCTTCTTCGCACGGCGATAATTCGACATAAACAAAAGGGAAACAGCATTTTACGTTTAGAGATAGCTCTGGTCCGTCCGGGTGGCACAGCGATTGCATCCCCCAATGGACACGGCTGAGATTCGCAGGATTCCGCATATCGCGGGGCAGGGCTGTGTCGTGGAAAGAGGTGGACGGTGGGCAGGCGAATCGCTAGCTTACTTGCGATGCTTCTGGTGCTCCTGCTGGGGCAGCCGATACGGGGCGAGACGCGCGATGATGCTGCCCCCGTCGACGTGCAAGAGACGGAGGCCGCGGCGCTGCGGCTTCGGATCAGGGGACTGGCTAGGGAGCAGCGGCTGAGGATTCGCGCCGCGAGACTGGTGCGAGAGCTCGGACTGTTCGATGAGCTCGCCACACGGAGCCGCCAGGTGGTGGCCACCGAGAAGCAGACAGACGCGGAAGGGATGTTTGCCAGGCACGACACCGAGCTCAGCGTGGCACACGAGACCTCGGGCATCGGGGACCTGAGGGGAGGAGCGATGGGACTGGCGGCGGAACTGGAAGAGCTTCAGGCGGAGCTTCAGAGGCTTAGAGGCATTGTAAAATGAAGATTGAGAATTGAGAAATGTCGGACGGGTTAGTGAAGCTTGAGGCGGGCGGCCGGGAACCGGTTCAGGCATAGAGGTCCAGAACCCACACCTGATAGACAGAGCCGGGTTGAGACGTCAGTCGGTCGGAAGTGGAAGTGAGATAGAGGGGGCAGGGAGATGAGCAAGAGGCATCGCTGGATCTTGATGGCGGCGGTTTCGCTGATGAATTCGGTTGCGACGCCGGCCTATGGTGGCCACGCCTACTTCCCGACCCAGGTGGGGATGACGTGGACCTACGGCGGGAGCCCGATGGAGGTCGCTCGAATGGTCCGCATCCTGGAGGCAACGACGGTTGGCACGGACTCCGTGTTCTATTGGGACGGCTTCCAGGGGCGCCGGGCGTTGAGCGTGCGGGACTCGGGCCAGGTTTTCGAGCATCGCGAGGGGAAGTGGCGCCTGCTGTTCGACCTGGGGTCGACGGTTGGTGTCTCGTGGACACTCGAGGGCACTCCGGCTAGCGGAGACCTGATGGACGGCACTCAGGTCACGGTGCGGAGCCGGACGGATACGGTGACGGTTCCCTACGGCACGCTGGCTCCATGCATCCACCTGGTGCTGAAGCCCAGCCCGCAGCTCGCGGACGCGGGTGTTGTCGACGCGTGGTTTGCGCCCGGCATTGGACTGGTCAAGTGGGTCGAGAACTCGTTCGCCGGTCCCCAGACCTACGAACTCGCGGCCTTCGCGAACCGGGGTGCGGAGCCGGGAGGAAGCCCGTCCGATTCGACGGGCGCAGACCAGGACGATCCGATCGATCCCCGACCTGGGCCACTGCCCGTGGACCCGCCCAAGTACGGCAACACCGCAACTGTCGAGCGGGACGGCATCCGGTATGAGGTAGCCACGGATACGTCAGCCTACGAGCAGGGATCCGTCCTCTTCGTGCGGTATCGGGTGACGGCCGTGGATCGGGATTCGGTGACGTTCCGATTCGGCTCGACCCAGCAGGTCGAGTTCATTCTGGTCGATAGCACCGAGTACAAGGCCTGGGCCTGGTCGCACCTTCGGGATTTCGGGGAAGCCCTCACGGCGTTTACGCTCAAGAAAGGCGAGTCGTGGACATTCGAGGATCGGGTTGACCTGGCTGCCGCTGGGCTGGCTTCGGGAACCTACAGGCTTCTGGCGTACCTGCCGACCGCGTCATTCCTGGAGGGAACGGTTGCCTCCTCGGACACCGAGGTGGCTGCTCCCCTGCACATCGTGATCGATCCGGAGACGGCGGTCCTGAGGGGACACGTGTGGGAGGAGGGTGGAGACGAGACGGCGGTGGGGGGAGCCTCGGTGCAGATATCGCCGGCCCGGGGCGCGGAAAGATCGGATGTCACGGCCTGGGCCATGGCGGGCTGGACGAGCGTGGCGGGCAGGTTCATGTTCACCAATCTCAAGCCCGGCCAGTATCTCCTGACCGTCACGAAGCGCGATTTCGAACCGGTGAGTCAACTCGTGCAGTTAGAGGCTGGCGAGAACCGAGTTGATCTGACTATGAGGCGAGCGATCGGAGATGGCTATCCGAACGCCCACACCACCAACCATAGCGGGTTGGTAGCCGAGCTTGCCATCCAGAGAGAGACCTACTCGGTGGGGGACTCCGTCCATGTCCGATACCGGCTGAAGAATCTCACCGAGGAGGCCATTGCGCTCCACTTCACATCGGGACAGGAGTACGAGCTTGTTCTTGAAGGCCAGGGGGGCAAGGTCTGGCAGTGGTCCGATGGCAAGCTGTTCACCCAGGCGATGAGGGACTCCGTCCTGGGTGCGGGCGAGACCTATGAGTTCAAGACAGCTGTTACCCTTTCCGAGGAGTGGGCCACCGCTGGCCAGAGCTATCTCCTCACGGCATTCCTGGTCCTGGGCCCCGAAGGGACGGGCGGGACAACACGCGACCGAACGGTAGCCGTGGTGAAGTTCGCAATCCCGGGGACGATACCCAGTCCGGGCATCCCAGGACGGGTAGAGGCGCACCTGCGGGCCGACCGGCAGGTCTATGCACCGGATGACTCGCTGGTGGTTGAATACCGACTTGTCAACCTGACCGAGATGTCCCAGACGCTGGTCTTCCCAAGTGGGCAGAAATACGACCTGGTCCTTGAGGGCCCGGGGGGGAGGATGTGGCAGTGGTCCGCGGTGCGGCTGTTCGTCGCGACCCCTTCGCAGCATACTCTAGCCCCCCGCGAGTCCTACGCTTTCCGAGAGAAGCTCCACTTGCCCGAGATGGGGGCCAACGCGGAGGGTGGATACGGGCTGATGGCCTATCTGACCGTGGCGGCCGAGGATTCGGCGTCGATCACAGGTGGCGAGACGGAGGCGTGGACGAGATTCGCCGTGAGCACCAGCGACACGAGCGGCGGAAGCACGCCGGGTGTGCCGCTGCCCGATTTCCCGCCGCTCGACCCTGACGAGCGAAGGGTGACCGCCACCGTCGACGCACAGGCGAAGGGCGATTCGATGATCGTGCAGTACAGCGTCATCAATAC
>JASLMQ010000849.1 GCA_030746455.1 Candidatus Latescibacterota bacterium | reverse complement strand
GAGGGGTTCGCCTACATCTGCTCGCTGGAAGACAACCTGGGGAAGGGTGCCGCCAGCCAGGCGGTGGAGAACATGAACCTGATGCAGGACCTCCCGAGACTCTACGGCATCGATGGTGCGTACCGCCTGCGATGAGACGGTATCATCCGTTTGGGCGCCCAAAGCACGCCGATGGCTGTGTTTGAGTCACGTCAATGACCAAGCGCCTTCGCCTTCTGCACAGGATGTTGCGGCTTCCCCCTCTCCCCACGGGAGAGGGGGGCCCGAGGGGGAGAGGTCCAGGGCTTTCAGCTTGACGGTATCTGGCGATTGTAGTAAGTTCCAATTCTTCTGTGGAGAGCGGCAAAGATGGAAAAAGTCATCGAAAAGGCGGCCACGCTCGTCGAGGCCTTCCCTTACATCCGATCCTTCCGGGACAGGATTGTCGTCGTGAAATACGGCGGCAGCGCGCAGCCCGATGAGGGCGGATCTGCGACCATCCTGGCGGACCTCGTCTTCATGGAAACCGTGGGCATGCGTCCCGTGGTCGTTCATGGCGGGGGTAAAGACATCAGCCGACGCCTCGCCGAGGCCGGCGTGGAGTCCAAGTGGGTGAACGGGCTGCGGGTGACTGACGAGCAGACCATGCAGGTCGTGGAGGAAACCCTGTTCGGCGTGGTCAACCGCCGGATCGTCGAGGGCATCGAGGCGCTCGACGGCAGCGCCCGTGGCATGTCGGCCAAGGACGCCGGCATCCTGCACGTCACCCAGCACTTTCCCGAGGGTGAAGATGGGCCCGTGGACATCGGCTTCGTGGGTGATGTGGACCACGTCGATCCCGAGCCGATCCGGACTGCCTGCGAGGAGGGGTCCATCCCGGTGATCACCCCCATCGGTCTCGGACCCGAGGGCAGGACCTACAACGTCAACGCCGATACGGCCGGCGGCGAGATCGCCAGGGCACTTCAGGCCGAGAAGCTGGTCTTCCTCACCGACGTCAACGGTATCCTGCGGGACGGCGACGATGCGGCCACCCTTATCTCCACGCTGCACATCAGGGACGTCGACGACCTCATCCGGGATGGGACCGTGGGCGGCGGGATGATCCCGAAGCTCCTCGCCTGCGTCCGGTCGGTCAAGGGCGGGGTGAAGAAGACCCACATCATCGACGGCCGTGTGCCCCATTCCCTGCTCCTTGAGACCTTCACCCGGGAAGGCATCGGTACGGAGATCGTACAATAGGAGCTATGGGCACGGCACGCCGTGCCCCTACACGCCAACGGTCGATCGCTTGTACCTCTCCCCGTATCCTGCCTGCCCGCCGCAGCCGGCCCGCCGGCGGAGGCGGGACTCCTGTATCCTGGACCCTGACTCTCGACACTCGACACCCCACTCCTCCGTCGTCTAATGAGCATCGCGTAAGGGGTATCACATGGACACAAGAAAGATCATCGAGCTCGAGCAGAAGTACATCGTTCAGACCTACGTTCGGCCGGAGTTCGTGCTGGAGAAGGGCGACGGCGTCCACCTGTGGGACACCGACGGCAAGCGCTATCTGGATTTCGTCAGCGGGCTGTCCGTCAACGCCCTGGGCTACAACAACGGGATGATCCAGGAGACCATGCAGGCCCAGGCCGGCAAGCTGATCCACGTTTCCAACCTCTATCACACGATCCCGGCTCCCAGGCTGGCGCAGCTCCTGTGCGAGAACTCATTCGCCGACCGCGTCTTCTTCTGCAACAGCGGCACCGAATCTTGGGAGGCGGCGCTGAAGTTCTCCCGCAAGTGGGGCTACAAGACCTTCGCGGATCAGCCGAAATACAAGTTCGTCGCCTTCAACGAGTCATTCCACGGACGAACCTACGGCTCCGTCTCCTCCACCGGGCAGCCCAAGTACCACAAGGGTTTCGCACCCATGCTGCCGGGCATCGCCTTCGCCAACCTCAACGACCTCGAATCGGTGGAGAAGCTGGTCGACGCCGAAACCGTCGCGGTCGTACTCGAGCCCCTGCAGGCCGAGGGCGGCATCAACATGGCGGATGCGGACTTCCTCAAGGGCCTCCGGCAGCTCTGTGACGAGATGAAGATGCTCCTGGTCTTCGACGAGATCCAGTGCGGCCTCGGCCGAACGGGCACGCTCTTCTGTTACCAGCACACCGGCGTGGAACCCGACGTGATGACCCTCGCGAAATCCCTGGGCGGCGGGCTTCCCATCGGGGCGACCCTGGTCCGCCAGTCCGTGGCCGACACCATCGAGCCCGGCGATCACGCGGCCACCTTCGGCGCCCACCCCGTGTCATGTGCCGTCGCGGTCGAGGTTTTCGGTAAGCTCTCCGACCCCGCGTTCCTGGCCGACGTCAAGAAGAAGGGCGAGCACCTCCGGACCGGGCTTGAAGCGCTGATGGAACAACACTCCGAGAAGATCTCGGAGATCCGTGGGGAGGGGTTGATCGCTGGCGCGGTGATGAAGGACACCGCTGCGGGCGACCTGGTCGCCACCTTCCGGGAGAAGGGCATCCTCGTCTGCGTGGCCGGGCCGGACGTAGTCCGTTTCCTCCCGCCTCTCACCGTCGAAAAGGCGCACATCGACGAGTTGCTGGCCGCCTTCGGAGACATCCTGGAGAAGCTGTGAGTTGGGCGTGTAAGGGAGCCCCGTGATATGACGATCAAGGACCTGAGAGGCAAGAAGCTCGCCCTAGCGGCATCCGGCGGATTGGACAGCTGCACTGTCACACGCTGGATGGCGGACCAGGGCGTCGACGTCGTCTCCATCACGGCCGACATCGGCCAACCCGATGAGGAGAACGTCGAAGACATACTGGAGCGGATGCGCGCGTGCGGCGCGTCCGAGGCGGTGCTGATCGACCTCAAGGACGAGCTCGTGGAGGAGGCCTACGTCATGCTGGCGGCAGGTGCCACCTACGAGGGTGGATACTGGAATACCACCGGCATTGCCAGGCACGTGACCACGCGCGGAATCCTGAAGGAAATGTCCGCGAGGGGCATTCAGGCCCTCGCGCATGGCGCCACGGGCAGGGGAAACGACCAGGTACGGTTCCAGCTCGTGGCGAACATGCTCGATCCCTCAGTCCAGGTCTACGCGCCCTGGCGCGACGACGCCTTCCTCGAGCACTTCGGGGGACGGCGCGAGATGATCGCTTTCTGCCAGGCGAAGGGCCTGCCCATTCGCGCCACGCAGGACAAACCGTATTCCACGGATGCGAACCTGCTCGGACTGACACACGAGGCGGGAAAGCTCGAGCACCTCGACGTGGCCGCCGACTTCGTCGATGCGGAGATGGGGGCCTTTCCCCGGCAGTCACCCGACGAGGCGGAGGGCTTTGCGGTAGAGCTCGTCAAAGGGGTACCGATTCGCGTCAACGACCAGGCCGTCGACCCGACGCAGGCGCTTGTCCTGGCGAACGAGATCGGCGGGCGCCACGGCGTCGGAATCGGGATCCACACCGTGGAGAACCGCTTCGTGGGCATCAAATCGCGAGGCGTCTACGAGAGCCCTGGCATGTCCTTGCTGGGTGAGTGCTATGAGCTCCTCCTCCAGCAGGTGCTGGACCGCCGGGCGCGGCGGTTCTACGATTCGGTCTCCGCGGCGCTTGCGGAGCAGATCTACCAGGGGTATTACTACGACCTGGGATCCCTTATGATGCGCCGGGCACTGTCACCGGTCGTTGAGCTTCTCACGGGTACTGTCACGGTCTCTGTCTACAAGGGCACCGTGCTCTACCAGTCGTCCAGCGGGGTGACCCACTCCCTGTACTCGCCCGAGATCTCCTCCATGGAGGCCATCGGAGACTACGACCATCGCGATTCGGAAGGCTTCCTGAACGTGCTCAGCGTGGGCGCGAAGGCGAACCACGCCGCCGGACTGATCGAGGGACGCCTGCTCAAGGATATCTAGGAGGAGCGTTTCCAGGTAGAATCCTAATCGGGGGCACGGCGCGTCGCACGGTGGAGACGCCCTGGCGCGCCGTGGATAGGACGCAACCACATGGACGAATCGAGCAAGAAGCTCTGGGCCGGTCGGTTCACCGGTCCAACGGGCGAAGCCATCGAGCGCTTCAACGCCTCGATTGGTTTCGACCAGCGACTCTACCGCGTCGACATCATCGGCTGTCGCGCCCAGGCCAGGGCCCTGAAGAAGATCGGCGTACTCACATCCGATGGGTGCGAGCGCATTCTGAGAGGGCTCGACCAGGTCGAAGCCGAGATTGCCGAGGGAAGCCTGGCGCTCACAGACGACCAGGAAGACATTCACATGGCCGTCGAGCGGCGCCTCACCGAGATCGTGGGCCCAGCGGGCGGGAAGATCCACACGGGTCGAAGTCGCAACGACCAGGTCGCCCTGGACGAGCGGCTCTACCTGCGTGAGGCGGTACAGGGCTCCATCGACAGGATAGACGGGCTTCAGTCGACCCTGCTGGACCTGGCCGATCGCCAGATCGACGTCCTCATGCCGGGCTATACCCACCTCCAGCAGGCCCAGCCGATACGCTTCTCCCACTACATACTCGCGCTCTTCTGGATGCTCGAGCGGGACCGTGGAAGGCTGGTCGACTGCGCGGCACGTGCAGACGCCATGCCCCTGGGCTCGGGCGCCCTGGCCGGATCCGCCTACCCGGTGGATCGCGAGGACCTCGCGGCAGAGCTCGGATTCTCACGCACGACCGAGAACAGCCTGGACGCCGTGAGCGATCGGGACTACCTGCTCGAGTTCATGTCCGCCGCGGCCATTCTCATGGGCCATCTGAGCCGGTACTGCGAGGACCTCATCATCTGGTCCACGGCGGAGTTCGGGTTCGTGGAGCTGGCCGACGCCTACAGCACCGGGTCGAGCATGATGCCGCAGAAGAAGAACCCCGACTCGCTCGAGCTGGTGAGAGGCAAGACCGGCAGGGTGTACGGGAACCTGATATCCCTCCTCACGGTCATGAAAGGACTCCCGCTCACCTACGCCAAGGACATGCAGGAAGACAAGGAGCCCTTCTTCGACACCGTGGACACCCTCTGGGCCTCCCTCGAGGTCTTCACGGGGGTGTGGATGACCGCAGAATTCCATTCGGAGCGGATGTCATCTGCCCTGGACGGCACCATCCTGGCCACGGACCTTGCCGACTACCTCACGCGGAAGGGCGTTCCGTTCCGGGAGTGCCACGCCATCGTCGGCCGCATTGTGAGGAAGGCCCTCGACGAGGGAAAACGGCTTGAAGACCTGGATCACGAGGCCCTCGCCTCGGAGTCCGAGCATTTCGGTCCCGATGTGAGCGAAGTGCTTTCCGCCGAGAACAGCACCGCAAACCGGGATCTACCGGGAGGAACGGGGCGTGGATCGGTGCGGGCCCAGATCGACAGGGCCTGGCGAATCCTCGCAGACCGGATCAGAGAGACGGAGCGATGAAGGCCTTCAGCGAACGCGACGTGCGCCACCACTACGATTTGCTTCAACACAAGCCCGAGCTGGGTCTCACCCAGCTGAAGGCCATGGATGGCGAGAACATCATCGGCATCGGGCTATTCGACAACGAGGATGA
Organism: Candidatus Latescibacterota bacterium; assembly: GCA_030746455.1. The sequence continues at coordinate 1,148 of JASLMQ010000849.1, read as the reverse complement.
CTTCGTCTCCGAGTGCCTGCGGTACAACGGGCTGGGGTCCCTCCACGTCGGTGTGAACCCCCGGTTCACTCGGCTCCTGGACGAGTTCGGCGGACTGAAGAACCGGATACGTACCCTGTTCCTCGACGTCGTCGGGATCGAGCACATCGAACATGTCACCGGGATAGCGGTTACCGACACCCAGGGGATCTCGGAATCGGCCAGCGGCTTCATCAAGGACGCCTCGGTGCTCCACGAGGGCGAGACCTTCTTTCCGATGGACAAGCCGATCGACATCCCCGAGAAGGGCCACGAGCAGATCGAAGGCCAAATCTCGAGCTGGCTCTACGCCGGCGACCCGGGCGAGCGGATCTCCGTGGCGCAGTTCGTTGGCGTCGTCGGCGTACAGATCCCCTGGAAGAGATGGTTCGGGAGGCGTACGAAGTTCCGAGCTTATCGTCCATTCATCCTCGATGACATCTCGAAGCAGGTCTCGGGAGACACCGATGGCGAGGGTGGGGCCGCCTGAGCTCCCACCATCCGGCTCGGGGTACGACCCGACTGCGGGACAACTCAACGTCTGCCGTTCGACTGGGCGCTCGAGGGAAGCTTGGGCGCCCTGTCTCGTCTCCCCGTCCCTACCGACCACGAGCTCCAGGCGCCATCGGGCAGCTGTTCGATGGCGGAAACCGGAGCCGTGTCCATCCGGGAGGCGGACTTGACTCGCACCAGTCACTACCGTACATTGAGCTGAGGGTTCACCGAGAGGACCGCGTTCCAGGCACTGGCCGGCTGCGGGCTTCCGGTCAGAGCTCTCAGGTTTTTTTGCCCTGCCGGGGGTAGATGAGCGACTCCGCTCTTGGAGGACGTCGATATGTTCAGCAGAATCGTAGCACTCGTTACTGCGGCAAGCCTGCTGTGGGGGAGCTTCATCTCCACTGGGGCCGTCTGGGCGCAGGAGAAGAAGGCACGCGACAGACAGGAGGATTCCCGGGATTCGGCCGAAGACGGCGATGAGACCGGCGGGATGCGGACGATCGTCGGCCTCCCAACTCAGGGGTGGAGTGTCGTAGACATTCGCCAGGTGAGCGGTAAGCTCGTGATCCTGTCGCCCCTCGTCGGCAGAGAGATCGACTTCGCCGAGAGCAACCGCTACGCGATGTTCCAGG
>JASLMQ010000848.1 GCA_030746455.1 Candidatus Latescibacterota bacterium | reverse complement strand
TCGACGAGTTCCTTGGCCGGTGCTACAGCGAGTTCAAGCTCCCCTCCGAAATTTGCGCCGACTGGGCCGTGCCCGGACATCCCGTCGACCTCACCGACTACGCCCACTTCCCCGGCCGCTAGCGCACCATTCCTAGCGTCGTTGCATCACATTACGAGTACACCCGTACCGCATCCCCGAGTGCCGCTCCGGCCTGTGGCCAGAGGGGTGTATCGAGGGTCGGTCATCACTTCCACCAAGGCCCAGTCAAATGGACCTCAATAACCTTCCCCCCCAACCCGGCGAAGACCGATGGCGCTTCACCGAGGACCTCAAGGCCCCCTTGTGGTCCCGTCACCCCTGGCGGCCCGGGCAGCCCGGTCCGCAACACGCCGATCTCTCAGCCGGAGTTCGGCTGAAGCCCGAGTTCCACGATCCCGGGGGCCGTCTCGACACCGCCTATGAGGACCTCCGCCTCTTCCTCGCTGCCGGGAACGTCAGCAGCGAAGGGGGCGACTACCCCATCGAGACCTTGGTCGATTTGGAACTCGAACCGGAGGCCTACAGGATCGAGGTCGAGCCAACAACCTGCCGGATCCACGCCTCGGACACGGAAGGCATTCGGCGTGCGGTCTTCCACTTGGAAGACTGCATGCGCCGCAAGCGAGGACCCTTCCTGCCTCTGGGTACCATCGAGCGCAAGCCCTTCATCCGTCGCCGCATCTCGCGCTGCTTCTTCGGCCCCATCAAGCGCCCGCCCAGGATGCGCGACGAGCTGATGGATGATGTGGACTACTACCCTGAGGAGTATCTCAATCGGCTCGCCCACGAAGGCGTCAACGGGCTCTGGCTGACCGTCGAGTTCCGCAACCTCTGCACCACGAGCTTCACGTCCTCCCCGGGCGAGGACGCCGAGAAGCGCCTGGCCAAGCTCCAACGCACGGTGGACGCGTGCCTGCGCTACGGCATCCGCACCTACATCTTCTGCATCGAGCCGCGTGCCTGGGATGCGGATGCGCCGGCGCCGGAGGCCTATCCGGAGCTCGCGGGAAGCACGGCCTACGGGGGCCGGCAGTGCTTCTGTCCCTCCAGCGACACCGCCCGACAGTACCTCTATAAAGCGGTCAACGGCATATTCACCGCCGTGTCCGGGCTCGGAGGCCTGATCAACATCACCCACGGCGAGCGGCCCACCACGTGCCTCAGCGCCGTATCCGCCGTGGGAGATGGCTGGATCGACTGCCCCAGGTGCGCACAGAAGCAGCCCTGGGAGATCCTGCACGCCTCGCTGTCCGCCATGGAGCGCGGCATGCACGACGCCGCGCCCGATGCCGAGCTGATCAGCTGGCTGTACATGCCCCAGGCCGGTGGCACGAGTCGGGAGGGCCTGGCCGACTGGGTCTACGAGATCCCCGCACACACACCCGAGGGCGTGATCCTTCAGTTCAACTTCGAGACGGGAGTCCGCCGCAACGAGTTCGGCAGGGAGTTCGTCGGCGGAGACTACTGGCTCTCCACCCCGGGGCCCAGTGACCGCTTCGAGCGCGTTGCGGAAACCGGCAGGGAGAACCGGACCCCGATATCGGCGAAGATCCAGACCGGTTGCTCTCACGAGGTGGCGACGGTGCCCTATGTGCCCGTCCCCTCTCTGCTGCACAGGAAGTTCTCCGGGATGCGCCGGCTCGGGGTCTCTCACACGATGCTGTGCTGGTACTTCGGCAACTACCCGGGGTTGATGAACAAGGCGGCGGGGGAGCTGTCCTTCGAGGCCCTTCCAGAGGACGAGGACGCCTTCCTGGAGTCGCTCGCCTCGATCGACTGGGGCGAGCAGAATGCACCGGCCGTCGCCAGCGCCTGGAAGCACTTTGCCGAGGGCTATGAGGTCTACCCGCTCACGAACCTGTTCCAGTACTACGGGCCCGTGCAGGATGGCCCTGTCTGGCCTTTGCTGCTCAAGCCCGAAGACGCACCCCTCTCCCCCACGTGGCTCCTGGGCTCCACCACCACCCGTGAGCCATGGCCTCCCAGCGGCGATCGGATCGGTGAGTGCATGATGGAGGCCTTCTCGCTCGACGAAGCCACGGAGCTGGCGGGCCGAATGAGCGCCTCCTGGGATCGCGGCGTCGACATCCTGAGAGACCTGGAGCCGCGCTATGTCGACGAACCCGAGCGCCTTCTGGATATCGGCGTGGCGCAAGCCCTGGGCATTCAGCTCTGCAGCAGTCACAACATCCTGCGCTTCTACCAGCTGCGCGAGCAGATGCTCCGAGCCGAGGGAGAAGGCCGTCTGGGCATGCTTAGTACGCTGTCCGACATCATCCACGAAGAGCTCGATCTGAATCAGGAACTGCTAACCTTGTGCGAGCGGGATTCCCGACTTGGCTTCCATTCCGAAGCGGAGGGCTACAAGTACTTCCCGGAGAAGATCCGCTGGCGGATGGATCAGCTCCAGAACACGCTGGCTGCCGCTGTGCCTGAGCTGGAGACGCGCATCAGGAATGGCGAATCGCTGTTCCCCGAGTACACGGGAGAAGCGCCGGTCGGCGCGGTCGCGCGCGCTTTCCTGTGCGAGGAGCCAGTCACATCCCGTCGGGATTCGGAAGTCCCCTCGGGAATGGCGTGGCAGGCCTGCGCCTTTGGCCCGGATCCGGACGCCGCGCGTTGGGCGGCAGGTCACGATCCCGAGACGCTCACGATCTGGGTATCGGGTCCAACTCCCTCCAGTCAGGAGAGCGAGGACGCTCCTGTGTCAAGTATCCTCGTCAAAGTCGAGCCGCGGCGCCTCTGGCCCTGCAAGCACTTCCTCTTCAGTCCCGAGGCTGAGGATCGGTCCGAGCTTCTCGATCAGGTCGCCCCACAGAGCGTGGCCGGTCGGGTCGGGTTCCACAAGGAGGGCTGGACCGCGACCATCCGTATTCCGTGGGAACATATCGGCCCGGAGGCGCACCTCCTCGGCCCCCTTCGGCTTGATATCCGCGTCCAGATCCCCTGTTGCGGCACTGTCTCCTGGCGCCCGAACGACCCGACCACCTACCGGCTCAGACTCGGAACCGACAATCCAGCGGATCTAGGTTGGCTGGTCTTCGAGCCCAACTTTCCAGCCTGATCCCACCCACGCCGAAATGAGCTTGACACCCTGGCCCTGCCGTCGGATGATATGGCGCGGACCAGTGATTCCCACTGGTAGCTCAACCACACCACCGGTCCCTTGATATGCCGAAGCGACCCAGAATCGCCGCCATCGCTACCATATTCTTCAAGTACTCCCACACCCAGCACATCGTGGACCGGTTCCTCGAAGGATACGGTTGGGAGAGTCGCCACCACATCCCGCCGATGGATCTCGTCTCCCTCTATGTCGACCAGGTCAAGGACAACGACCTCAGCCGCGAGCGTGCCGAGCGCTTCCCGTCGATGGCCCTTTGCCCGACCGTCGCCGACGCCCTCACACTCGGGGGGAATGATCTCGCGGTAGATGGCGTGCTGCTCATCGGCGAACACGGTGACTACTCCACCAATGAGAAGGGTCAGAGGCTATACCCGCGATACGAGCTCTACAAACAGATCGTGTCGGTCTACAGGACCGCCGGCAGAACCGCTCCTATCTTCAACGACAAGCACCTATCGTGGAATTGGGAGTGGGCGCGAGAGATGTACGACATCGCTCGGGAGATGGGATTTCCCTTCATGGCCGGGTCGTCCCTGCCGGTCACCTGGCGGATCCCCTCGATTGAGATGCCCACCGGCGCCAAGGTAGACGAAGCCGTCTGCGTGGGCTACGGTGGCGTAGACAGCTATGATTTCCACGGGCTGGAGACACTCCAGTGCATGGTCGAGCGGCGTGGCGGAGGCGAGGTCGGGGTCAAATGGCTTCAGGCCTACCGCGGCGAGGCCTTCTGGCAGGCCCACCACGAAGAGGTATGGCCGCGCGATCTCTTTGAGGCCGCCCTTTGCCGAAGCCACACGCTCACGCCTCCGCGGCCGGGGTTCAACAACTCTTTCCCAACCATCGACGATCTCAAGGAGCAGGCCAAGGACCCGATCGCATACCACTATGAGCACCTGGACGGTCTCCGGTCCACGATGATCCTGCTCAACGGCGTGGTCTGCGACTTCAACTTTGCCGCGCGTCTGGAGGGCCGGGAGGCCCCCCTGTCAACTCAAATGTACCTCCCCATGCCGCCGGCCTACACAACGCTGGCCAGCTTCTTCTCTCCCCTGGTCAACAACGTCGAGCAGATGTTCCTCACCGGGCGAGCGACTTATCCGGTCGAGCGGACGCTCCTCACCACGGGACTCGTGGCCGCAGGCGTAGACAGCCTGCACCAGGATCAGAAGCGCATCGAAACGCTCCATCTGAACATCGCATATCAGCCAGCTGAAGAGTCCACATTCTGGCGAACGTGAACAGTGGGTCCACTCACCGCTATGATATCGACCGAGCCCAAACGAATCGCCGTTGTCGCAACCATCTACCGCTACTTGTCCCATGCCCAGCACTTTGCCGATCGCTTCCTTGCTGGGGGGCCGTACGAGGGAACCTGGCGCCGGCCGGATTCCCGGATTGTGTCCCTCTATGTCGACCAGCGGCCCGAAGGCGATCAGAGCGCCGATCGAGCCCGGGAGTTCGGCTTCCAGGTCTACCCCACCATCGCGGAGACGCTGCGCTGCGGCGGTTCCGAGCTTGCCGTCGATGCCGTTCTCATCATCGCCGAGCACGGAGACTATCCCGACAACGAGATGGGGCAGAAGCTCTATCCCCGCCATGAGTTCTTCAAGGAATGCGTTGCCGTCTTCGAGGCCGACGGCCGATCGGTGCCCGTCTACAACGACAAGCACCTCTCCTACAGCTTCGAAAAGGCCCGGGAGATGGTGGACGACGCCCATCGTCTCGGATTCCCGCTGCTCGCCGGATCATCGCTTCCGGTCACCTGGCGCCTGCCCGACCTAGAGCTTCCCCTCGGATGCCAAATCGAAGATGCGTTGATGGTCGGGGTGGGGAACTCGGATGCCATGGACTACCATGCTCTGGAGGCCATGCAGTGCATGGTCGAGCGCCGCAAGGGCGGGGAGACCGGGGTCCGAGCCGTACAGATGATCGACGGAGATGACGTATGGGTTGCCGGGGAAGAGGGTCGGTGGTCGAAGGAGTTGCTCGCAGCTACCTTCTCCAGGTGCGACTCTCCCCAGGGGCTTACGCTGGAGGACGGGCGAACACAGGATCTTCTCGCGTCAGGAGAGCTCCATAGACTGGCCGAAGCCCCCGCCGCCTACCTCATCGAGTACAACGATGGGCTGAGGGCCACGCTGCTCACGCTGAATGGCGCGATCCGGGACTATTGCTTTGCCGCCCGTATTCAGGGCGAGGAGGCGCCCGTCTCCACCCAGTTCCTGCTGACCCCTGTGCCGAACGTGACTTATTCGGCTTGCCTGGTGGCGAAGATCGAGGAGATGATCCAGACTGGCATCGCGCCCTATCCGGCCGAACGCACGCTGATCGTCAGCGGAATGCTCGAGAGCTGCCTCACCTCGCGGCTCGAGGGCCATAGCCGCATCGAAACGCCCCATCTCGACGTCGAATATGCCGCGCCCGAGGAATCCCATCACGCCAACACCTGAGGTTGGGAGGCCACACCCGAGGCGATACCAGCCCGACGAAGGAGGGCTTCGTGGTTCTCCAGCGAGGGGATTCATCCCCTCGCTGGGATCGGCACGCACCAGCGACGCCGGGCAGTGACAATCCCTCAGATATGACGAAGGAAGGACCTGTGCACACAGCCCGCTCAATCGCCGAGGTCTTCGAGCAGATCGCCCCCCTGGACTCCGGTATATCCGGCGACCAGCTCGGGTTCATCCATGGCGATCCCGATCGAGAGATCCGCGGCGTGGCCTGCCTGTGGGCCGTCCATGGACGGAGCGTCGAGCGCTGTGTCGAGCGCCGACTCGACATGTTCATCTGTCACGAAGGCATCTGGATGCCCGAGCAGAAAAGCCCCTGGTACGAGGGCCCTGAAGCAAAAGATATACACGGGAACGTACGGACCCGGGGCCGGCTCGATCGGCACGACGTGGTCGTCTACCGAAGCCACTCCAACTGGGATGCGCTTCCCGCCGATGGGGTCGCCGATCAGGCGGTGGCCGCACTGCGCATAGACGGGCTTCGGGAGGTCGCCCGTCAGAGGTTCTTCTCCGTCCAGGAGCTTCCTGAGGAGAGATCCATCGAGGACCTGGCCGCAATCGTCGAGCGCGGTCTCGGCTTTACGGCCTGCCGCATCTTCGGCGACAGGACGAGGTGCGTGAGGCGCTTCGCATTCCTCATTGGAGGCTTCGGCGAGAACCAGCATCACATGCCCCAGGCCGCCAGGGACATGGGCGCAGAGGCCATCCTCATCGGCGAAATGTCCGAGTTCATCGTCATCGCCTGCCTGGAGATGGGCCTGCCGGTGATCGAGAGCCTGCACAGCGGCAGCGAGATCCCGGCGATCCGCCGCCAGGCCGAGATCCTTGCTGGCCGCTTCCCGGATCTCCCGGTCGAGTACGTCCCCAGCGGGGCGGCTTCCCTCACTCCCTAGTAGGCTTGAATCGATATCATCTACGCGCTGGGCATAGATGATGAACAGGCTGCCAGTGTAAGGACTGCAGGCTTCTCCATCTGCGTTCATCTGAGTTCATCTGTGGTTCCGCCTTGTTTCCGATTCGACCAACCACGAGGTGCCATATGGCGAAATTCGCCCCCCTGAACCTCACCCAAGACGAACTCGAGGAATACACCCGCGAGTGGGACGGCGACCGCTTCCCCGATGGACGCCCAAGGGTGCCCGACGACATACTCGAACGAATGCGCCTTGTTACCGTCACGGAGGCGTGGGGCGTCCTCAGGGGCCAGGGCTACGAATGGCAGCACGAGGGGGACTTCCTCTGCACCCACCCCGGTCAGACCCTCGTCGGCAGAGCGCTGACGGCGATGTACATGCCCAGGCGTCCGGCCATGCGCACGCTCATGGAGGAAAAGGGCGATCGCTGCGGCTGCATCGGCGACCAGATCTCCTGGCCCATCGACATGCTCGTCCCGGGTGACGTCTATGTCGCCGACGTCTACGGTAAGGTGGCGCAGGGCCCTGTCATCGGCGACAACCTCTCCACGGCCATCTACGCCAAATCCGGCAACGGCGTGGTTCACGACGCCGCCGTCCGCGACATGGATGGGATCCGCGAGATCCCCGGCTTCGTTAGCTTCGTGCGTGGTTACCATCCCTCCGTCGCCTCTCCCACCATCATGCTTGTAGGCGTGAACTGCCCCGTTCGCATCGGAGGCGCAACGGCAATGCCGGGAGACGTCGTGCTCGGCCGGGACGACGGCGTGGTCTTCATCCCACCCCACCTGGCGGAACAGGTCGTCAAGACCTCCGAGCTCGTCCGCCTTCGCGACCAGTTCGGTAAGCTGAAACTCAGCGAAGGGAAGTACACCTCTGGGCAGATCGATCGACGGTGGACCGACGACATCGAGCGCGACTTCTCGGAGTGGCTCGAGGACCACATCGACGAGCTTCCGGTCTCCCGCGAGGCCGTTCAGGAGCTCCTGAAGGAACGAACCTGGTAGGTGTGGGTGTACAAACACAAGAGCCCCGGTGGGTGATCCTTCCCACCGGGGCGTCTCTTGTCCGTTTGACCGAGCACTGCGGCACAGCACTACCAGGGAGTCCTCGGGTATTTGGGCTTCTCTATCGGTGTCTATCGGTGGTCATCGGTGGTTCCGCCTTGTTGGTTCTGGTTCTGGCTTTCCGTCAATCCACTCGCAACCGCACCCACCTGATATTGTTGATCCCCTCTTCTTCACACCAGAACACGGCCATCACCATCCCGTCCGGCATCAACGCCATGCTCGGATAGCCGAACTTCAGGGCACTCAGCTCATCGCTGTGCGATCCCTCCCCCACCATCCCCGAACGCGCCCCCTGCCAGATGGGCGCCTCGCCTTGGTTGATCCACTCATTCTTCTCGACTCGCGATACGTTCGCCCATAGCCCGGGTTTGTCATCCCGTCGGTACAGGCAGAGGATTCGGTCGTCGCCCAGGACGATGAGCTTGGCCGTCTGGCCCTGCAGACCCGTCATCCGCGGTGCCGAGAACACGAGGTCATCGGCGGCCAGCGCAAAGGGCGTCGCCTCGCTCTGCCCCCTCGCCTCGTCGTAGGCCCACGCGACCGCAAGCAGCCGGCCATCCGCCAGCTGCACAACCGACTGCTCCCAGCTGATCACCCCGCGGGCGTATTGATCCATCACATCCGCATGATCCGGCCAGGTTCTTCCCCTGTCGTGCGACACGAGGGCGACGGCCTTCATGCCGTTCGGCGCTTCTCCGTCCCATCCCTTCCAGGTGGCCGTCGGAGCCAGCCAGCGTCCATCCCGAAGCTCCATAATCGGGTGGCAGATCTCGAAAGCCGGCCCCACGAGTGGTGGCTCGATGGTCTCGGGGCCCGCCCAATTCCGCCCTTCATCCTGGCTCCGCAGCAGGATCAGATCCATCGGAACGAAGCCGAGGTTCTCGCGATTCGTCAGCCCCTCCTCCGGATCGTCACGATAGTGCCGTCCCCCGAACCCCACCAGCGCACCGTCGCCCATCCGACTGATGCGCACGGTATGCGTGCAGCATCGGCCAATCGGGTCCTCGAACAGGCGAACGGGCTCCGACCAGGTCTCTCCCTCGTCCGCGGAACGGGACAGATAGGTCCGATAGTCCAGGCTTTCGGCGCCCTGGCCGATGTCGAACGAGGCAACCAGCTCCCCGGCTTCCAGTCTCACCAGCGACGGATGCCACGTGTGCCGGGCTCGCAGATGCGGCTTCGGGTTCCGGTACACGATTCCCGTCTGAACCGATTCGATCATTCCAACACCCTCCCATCACGGTCTGCAGGGACTGGCGACAGGTCACAGATGAAACCCTTCCCGCACGAAGGTACGTCGGGAGCGGACGCTCTGCCAAGCGGTTTACGGGTAGGCGCCTTTGTCCTTCATCGTGACCCAGATCCTCCTTATCTTAGGTGTCCTTCGACTTTCGCATGGACTCCCAACCTCAGCAGAGGGAACAACCTTCATGGCGGATACGATTCGTGTCGGCGTCATCGGTGTTGGCCGCGGAAGAAGCTTCGCGCGCGGGGCCAACGAGGTTGTCGGAATGGAACTTGCCGCCCTGTGCGACACGTGGGAGGAACGGCTGGAGGAGGTCGGCAGGGAGTACGGTGTGGCAACCTACACCGACTACGACGACTTCCTCGAGCACGACATGGACGCCGTTGTGCTCGCCAACTACTTCCATCAGCACGCCCCATTCGCCATCAAGGCCCTCGAAGCTGGGAAACACGTGATGAGCGAGACGGCATCCAACACCACGCTTGCGGAAGGGGTCGCTCTTTGCCGCGCCGTCGAGAAGACCGGCAAGACCTACATGCTGGCCGAGAACTACCCCTTCACGGCATTCAACCAGGAGATGCGTCGGGTCTACCGCACCGGAGAGATCGGCGAAGCCACCTATGCGGAGGGCGAGTACAACCACCCGATGGCCCCCCGCGACCGCCTGCGGATCTCACCCGGGATGAAGCACTGGCGTGCCTGGATCCCGTCCACCTACTATTGCACCCACGCCCTCGCGCCGTTGATGTATATCACGGATACCATGCCCGTGAAGATCAACGCCCTGTCCATCGCCTGCCGCAGCGTGGACGAGCTCACCGTTCGGGTCTCCGATCCCGGTTCTGTCATCCTCTGCCGCATGGACAACGGCGCGGTCTTCCGCATCTTCGGCCTGCTTCTCCCGGGTCACAGCAACTGGTACCGCGTGCACGGCTCTCGGGGCGCAATGGAGATCGCGCGAGGCCCCGGGTACTTCGGGGCCGGCCAGGTCCGCGTCTGGCACGAGAAATGGGACATGGAACCCGATGAGGAGGAAGAGTGCGTGTACGAGCCGGACTGGCCCGAGCACGGAAACCTGGCCCGCCAGGCCGGCCACGGCGGAGGCGACTTCTGGACCAACTTCCACTTCGCCAACGCCATCCGGTCTGGAGAACCGCCTTATCTCGATGTATATCGGGGCGTCACGATGTCCTCGGTAGGCGTCCTCGCCTGGAAAAGCGCGCTCGAAGACGGCCGACCCATCGAGGTACCCGATTTCTCGGATGAGTCGAGCAGGAACGCCTACGAGGACGACAACTGGTCGCCCTGGCCCGAACACGCCTACCCGGGACAGCCGCCACCCAGCATCCTCGGCTTCGTCGAGCCCAGTTCCCGGGGCCAGGAATTGGCACGCGAGGTCTGGGCCGACACCGGCCACGACGCTGATTCGTAGATCGACCCAGGTCCCCTGGTTTCAATTCACGCTTGTCGCCTCACCCTTCGTGACCTTCGTGTTCTTCGTGGTACCAGCTTCTTTCTCCCCTTCCCACATCACTGAGGCCAACCCGTGGAAAGCGATCTCGCCAAACTCCACCACGACGTCGTCTTCGGCCGGTCAGGCGGCCGCATCATCTGGCAACCCCGAATCGGGTGCTGGTACGGCGACAAGGTCTTCGCCGGTGAGCCGCTTCCCGAGCCCTACACCGGCCTCCAGCTGGAGGAGATCTACCGCAGGCTGGGCTGCTCTCATCGCCTCTACGGCTGGTACAACCGATGCTTCAAGTGCATCGAGCACCCCTCTGTGCGACGTACCGAACGCAAGATAAGCGATCGAGACACCGAGACGGCCATCGAGACTCCCGTTGGCAGACAGATTGCGATCACGAGGACGACCCTGAGCAGCTCCCGCCAGATGCACATCAAGCGTGAGATCGAGACCGAGGAGGAGCTCAGAGTTGCCGCCTGGCGCGAGGAGAACACGACCTGGGAGTGGGACGAGCAGGCCTACCAGAGATCACTCGCCGAGGTAGGCGACCTGGGTGCATCCACGATGTACCTCCCCCGGATGAATCTTCAGTGTCTCTACATCGAGAAGATGGGTGTCGAGCGGGCCATATTCGCCCTCCACGACTGGCCCGACGCGATGGCGGCCTTCTTCCGCGCCAGGGAGGAGAGCCACGACCGCCTCATCGACATCGTCATTGCGTCCCCGATCGACATCGTCAACTTCGGCGAGAACGTGCACGCCAGCACGCTTCCGCCCGACCTGTTCCGCCGGATCCATCAGCCCGCGAGCCTGCGCCGAGGCGAGCGGCTCAAGTCTGGCGGCAAGTTTGTGACCTCGCACTGGGATGGCGACTGCCGGCCGCTGCTGCCCTACGCGAGGGGCTGCGGCCTCGACGGGATCGAGGCCATCACCCCGTACCCGCAGGGAGACGTGACCCTCGAGGAGACCCGCGAGGCCCTGGGCGATGACATGTTCCTGCTGGACGGTATACCCGCGATCTACTTCGACGATACCTTCAGCGAGGACGTCCTCGCCGAATGTGTGCATCGCCTGATCGAGCTGTTTGCCCCCAGGCTCGTCCTCGGCATCTCCGACGAGCTCTCGTCCACAGGCGACATCGAGAGGATCCGCACGGTCGGAAGGATCGTCGACGAGTACAACGCACAGTTCGATTGAGCCGATCTCTGCCTGGAAGCTGCCACAATCACATCGGGTCCTGTTGAGGGAGCGCCGCGATGGCCATGAGAACCCGCATCCCATCCATCAAGAAGCTCATGAGTCTGAGGTACGCCAGGAACCCCCGCATCTCTCCCGACGGGGAATGGGTAGCCTATGGCCTGCAGCAGACCGACTGGGAGGAAGATCGGTTCACTGGCCAGATCTGGCTGGTCCACACCAGCGGGCGTCCTCGCTACCAGCTCACCCGGGGAGAGAAGGGCGCCTGGGGGCAGCAGTGGTCGCCCAACGGAAGGTGGCTGGCCTTTCTGTCCAACAGGAAGGGGACCAAGCCCACCGGCGCACGAACCTCCGCCAGGTCGAAACAGCTCAAGGTGGCGGACACACAGATCTGGCTGATCTCCCCATCGGGTGGCGAGGCCGTCCAGCTCACGCGAAACGACACCGATGTCAACGGCTTCCGCTGGTCCCCAAAGGGGGACCGGATCGCGTTCCTTGCAGCGGCTCCCGTGTCAAAGGCCCTCAAGAAGCGCAAGGAAGCCTTCGGCGACTTCGAGGTGGTCGACCAGCGACATCACGATGTCAGAGCTCTGGACCGTCTCTGTACCTTCTGGACGGGTCAGTAAGACCTTCGGGAAGCCAGACCGCAGTGTCGAGGGCTGCAGCTGGTCTCCCGACGGCAAGCGTCTCGCCTTCGCGCTCTCCACCGACCCCAGGCCGAAGGGATTGGGGACGAACGATCTGTATGTGCTCCGCATTTCTGATGGACACCTCTACCCTCTCGTGGTCCAGCCAGGCCCGAATGGCAGCCCCGTCTGGTCCCCCGATGGCTCACGAATTGCCCTCTTGACCGCCATGGGCCGCGAGGACTTCTTCTACAGGAACGTCCACATCGCGGTAGTTCCATCGGGTGGTGGCAAGCCGGTCGACGTTACAGCCGACTTCGACGAATCCGCCTACCTGATCGACTGGGGCCCAGACGGCATCTTCTTCAACGCCTCACAGCGGACCGCAAGTCACCTGTTTCGTCTCGACCCCGAATCAGGCTCCGTCGACCGCGTCACGTGTCCTGACGGCTGGACCGGGGGCAGCTTCTCGTTTACTTCAGACTTCAAGACCGCCGCCTTCCTCAGCGCCGACTCGAAGAGCCTGGACGAGATCTGCGTCTCCGATCTGCACCCCTTCCAGCCTCGCCCGGTCACCTCGATGAGCACGCAGGTCAGACAATACACCTTCGGGAGCCGCGACCTTGTCCGTTGGACCTCCAGCGACGGCACCGAGATCGAGGGGGTCCTCTACAAACCACCGCGCTTCAACAAGAGAAGGAAGCATCCCCTGCTCGTGCTCATACACGGAGGCCCGGCGGGGGTCTCCAGGCCCACGCTCGATCCCCTCCACGGCGTCTATCCCGTCGAGCACTGGCTGGACCGGGGCGCCGTCATCCTGAATCCGAACTACCGGGGCAGCACGGGCTACGGCGAGGCATTCCGGTCCCTCAACATCAGGAATCTGGGCATGGGAGACATGGAGGATGTCCTCTCCGGCGTCGACCACCTCATCGACGAAGGTTTCGTGGATCCGAAGAGGATGGGCGCAATGGGCTGGAGCCAGGGCGGCTTCATCTCGGCGTTCCTCACCACCCACACGGACCGTTTCAGGGCCATCTCCGTGGGCGCGGGCATATCCAACTGGGTC
>JASLMQ010000847.1 GCA_030746455.1 Candidatus Latescibacterota bacterium | reverse complement strand
GTCGATCCGCCGCCGCTAGCCGTGCTCGACGGGACAGCAGACCTGGAGACGGTTGGCTTCTGTCAGACATCGCTTCCTGGGTACTGCGGCATGGACTGGCGCCGCAGCATCCTCTGGTCCAAGGATCGGTACTTTCTCTTCATAGACAAGCTCGTGGCAGTGGAGGCAGGCGATTACTCGATGCGCGTGCACTGGCGCACGCCGGGCGAGGGAAAGTTGGATGGGAACACGTTCAGCGTGGATCAGCAGGAGAGGCAAGCAGGAGAAGGAAAGAGACCCGTCGTGCCGGACAGCCGCATCGATGCTTTTACTCTGGTCTGTTTAGGGGCGGACAAGGTGACGCTTGCCTACGATTGGGAGAACGTGGGCCAATGGTTCAGGCGGTATGAGTACAGCGACCCGGTGGTGAGCATCTTACAGCAGGCCCGGTCCACAACCCTGGATTTGGGTGATACCCACGCCTTCGCGAATCTGTTCTTCACCAGCAACTCAGAGGAGTCCGTCGAGGTGGAGATGAGGTCGGTCGACGATGGCGTGGTTCTGTTGAAGGATGGCGAGCAGATTGTGTGCGCAGGGATCGGGCCCGCTGCGTTTCAGCTCGGGGGGCAGACGGTCGAGGTCGAGGCTGAGCAGTTCGTTCTGGGGGTCGGCACGATCGCCCTTCGGGCTGGGCGCGGGGTCACCTGGCGTGGTCCCCTGTTCTCGTCGGATGCTCCGGCTGATGTCGAGGACGACGTCCACAGCCAAAAGGAAGCGCGATCGGCTGATCTGGCGAAGGCGTGGGCGGATGCGTACAAGCAGAATGTGGGTGCGACCGCATGGCCCGCCACCGGGAGTCGAGGCATGCGCGATCGGTTGCTGGTGAAGCTGGATGCGCCTGCGCTCTGTATGGCTGAGGGCAATGTTGTGGGAGAGACTGGCGGTCCCCTGGAGGTCGCGGTCGGCTGTTCGGACGGCCAGGTGCACCTGCTGAGCAGGGAGGGCGAGTCGTTCTGGAGCTTCCAGGCCGACGGCGGCATCAACGACCTGGCCATCGCCGACGTTGACGGGGACGGGCGAGGTGAGGTGATCGCCGGAAGTGACGACCGGTGCTGCTATCTGCTCGACGCGGACGGGAGAGAGCGTTGGCACTACGAGGGTGCCGCCGGGGACGATCCCTATTGGCGTCGATACTGGAAGGCCGGCGAGGTGGAGAAGGTGCTCGCCGCCGACATCGACGGTGACGGCGCAATGGAGGTAGTATTCGCTGCGGCGAACATGCACATCCACGCGTGTGATTCGGATGGGGAGCTGCTGTGGCGGTTCAGGTCGTTCGGGGTGTGTACGTCGATTCTGGCGGCCGACCTAAAGGGTGACGGAAGAATGGAGGTGATCGGTGGCCCTGCAAAGATCACTTCCAACAGCACCTGCTACGTAATCGCCGGGGACGGCCACGAGATCACCAGAAATGTCAATGACCGCTGGGCCTCGGCGCTCACGGCCATCTGTACGGCCGATCTCGGCAACGGTGATGGGATGCAGGTGATCTGTGGGACCAACAAGACCAACGTATATGCGCTGGTTTGGAACGGAGACGGCCTCGAATGCCGTTGGGCCTACAGGGCGGGCGACGTGGTCACATCGCTCTGTGCGGCGACGGTGTCCGCAGGGAAGGGACAGCATGTTGTGGTGGGGTCGGCAAGCGAGTTCGTCCACCTTGTGGACGCCGACGGCGTGACCGTCTGGGATGCGCGCCTGGGAGATCCGGTGACCCGGGTGGCATCGGCAGACCTGGATGGAGACGGTACGGATGAGGTGATCGCCTCGACACGCAATGCCCTGTATGTGCTAGATGAGGACGGGAGCGTCGTGGCGATCTATCGGGCCGAATCACCTATCGTGTCCTTCTGTCTGGGTGATGGCATTCTGCTTGTTACCGAGGACGGGACCGTACGGATTCTCGACATCACGGCCTGAGCGCCGAGAGAGCTGAACGGCCAGCGTGAGATATGTTTGACGAGCGCTTCCGATGGGGACCCAAGATGATCAAGATCCTGTTCTTCGACTACCGACAACTCGAGTCGATCAAGGGCTTTGTGAGGAAGCTCGAGCGCCCACGGAAGCACTCGACCGAACCGATTATGGATTCCGTTCAGACGTGGGGATGGGACACCATGTCGCTGTACGGCTCGGTGATCCGACGACCGGAGGACGGGCTGTTCCAGATGTGGTACACGACCCGGGTGCCACCAACCCGATTGGTGCTGGCATACGCGGAGAGCGACGATGGCATCGTCTGGAGACGGCCTGAGCTCGACATCGCGCCTGTAGAGGGCAGGAAGACCAATATCGTGTTCGATCAGCGGCCGCACGGCGCGGCTGTGCACTATGACTGCGCCGAAACGAACGCCGCCTGGCGATACAAGATGATGGCGGGCGCCTCTCCCTCGGGTCGGATCGGCGCCTTCCACAGCGCGGACGGGATTCGCTGGAAACCGTCGGCAGAAAACCCCGTGATCGGCACGCATCCGGACTGCCCGATCGGCCTCCACCGCATGTCGGACGGCCGATTCGTGGCCTACCACCGACCGGGCTTCTCGGATCGACGGGTGGCGCGCACAGAATCGTGGAACTTCAGGGACTTCTCGGAGGCGTCGGTGGTGATGGAGCCTGACCAGGACGATCCGCCGAACACCCAGTTCTACGGACTCGGGGCCGTTCCCTATGGCGCGTACCTGATCGGCACGCTGTGGCTCTACTACACAGACGTCGAGGACATGGGATTCACGAAGATGAGCGGCTACCTGGAGCCAGAGTTCGTCCACGCTCGCGGAAGCACCTGCTGGCACCGAACGGCGCAGGGGAGTCCGTGGATTCCTGTGGCGAAGGACAAGAAGCGCTTCGATTCCGGACAGGTCCTGCCTGCGAGCCAGCCAGTGTTCCTGGAGGACGAAATCCGGTACTACTACGCAGGAACGCGCCCTCGACACGCAGAGACCGAATGGCGTCGCCAAGCTCCGAGGGGGGGCCTCGGATACGCGTCCTGCAAGCCGGACCGCTTCGTGGGGGTAACGGCCAAGACGAACGGCAAGATGCTGACCCGCCCATTCTGGACGGAGACAGCACGTTTCTGCGTGAACGCCAGGATCGGGAAGGGTGGCTGGCTGCGGGCGGGAATCCTGGATACGGATGGGAAGCCGATTCGTGGCCTTGCAGTGAAGAACGCTGTGCCGATCAGCGGGAACTCAACCGGGCACGTGCTGGCCTGGGGGGGGAAGCCCGACCTGAGTGCCCTGGCGCATCGGGAGATCCGCGTGGAGATACAGTGCAGGAACGCGACGATCTACTCGATCTACGCGGGAGCGGAAGAGGAGGCGAAACGCTACTGGGAGTTCAGGATCCCGTCGTGGGTGAATATGGAGCGAGAGAAGGAGATGGCATGGCTGCGGCGATGAGAGGAACAGCCTCCTCTATTAGGATACCCCCGGACCGGTCCATTCGTCAAGCACGGTGAGGAACGCCATGGGGCATTCCACGTGTGTGGGCGCTTGCCAGGCCAGGCGTTGATGCCCACCATCACAGGATGGGGAGTCCTGAAGTGTCGAAGAGCGCCGCGGAGATCACGAGGCTCAAGGATCTACATCTCTCAACGCCTCTGGAGCGAGACAGGACCGTTGTGGCGGCGCCGCTCGAGCTCGAGGCACTTGCGCACGATGTCGCCCGGTCCGTGATGAGACACTGCGGCGAGGAGTTGAATGTCGTTCTGGATGGGTCCATCGGTGAAGACCTCCTCAGAAGCCGTCACACTATTCTAATCGGAGACTGCAACTCCAATAGCGGTACCTATGAACTCTACCGCCAGCGCTATACGTGGGCCGATGGCTACCTTCCCGGTTGCGGCTGTTACCTGGTTCACACCATCCACAATCCGTACGCGACGGGCACCAACGCGGTCGTGGCCGCCGGGAGCGATCGCCGGGGAACAGAGCGGGCCGCTGGGAAGCTAGTCGAGATCATTGGGAACCTGGATGCAGGACCATGCCTACTGCCCAGAATCCACGAGACGGACTCGAGGCACAGGCCGTTCTTCCCGTTCGATGGCGATGTGAGCAATGCAGCGAAGATCGGGGCACCGATGGCCGCATACTGCCTGACCGACGATCCCCGGCAGGGAGAAATCGCCAAGGAGGCGCTCTTCGCCCGAATGGAGGATCTCTATGCCGACTGCAACGGCCACGATTTCTTCTTCCGCGGGAAGATCATCCTCTTGTTCTGGGACTTGATCGAGGAGAGCGAGGTCTTCTCCGACGAGGAGCGGCTGGCGATCACGAATATGCTGCTGGCCCTCACCCGCCACGCCAGCCAGGAGCACGGCGGATGGCACTGCCACGAGGCCTGTCCGGACGACCGGCTGCTCCAGAACCACGCGAGTCACGCGGCACTCACCTTCTACTGGGGCGCACGGTACTTCAGGAAGTACTATGGGTACACCGAGTTCGATGGCCTCCTGGCCTGCGTGGATACCTTTTTCGACGCGGGCTTCCGTTCATGGCTGAACCAGGACGATTGTGCCGGCTACTACTACTGGCCAGGTATCGGGCACTGTCTGGCGTACGATGCGCATTCAGGCGCGGGTAGGATGATCGAGAGCGGATTCCTCAGGGCATGTGCGGATCGCGCCGTGGTGGTCACCGACAACCTGGGTCGGGAATGCGGCTATGGCGAGGCCCGCTACGGGGACCGACCCCTGGTGGGCAACGCGCTGCGATACGGCGTCAGGTTCCTTAGCGATCCTCAGCTGAAATGGGTCGAGAACTGGTTGCAGGAACCTGAGCTCTGGGGGAACACGGGCAGCCACACGTTCGACATGGGGAAACCCGAGCTCTGGTCGACCAAGGGCACCCATACCGGGGAGCTTCCCCCGGGCTGGGTGATGATGATGACTGACGGCATCTATGCCTCGGATCTATCGCCCGATGTGCCGGAGCGGTACACCGGCATCTCCGTGACAGACTTGCCGGAGTACTATGTGAAGGCAACCGGGGGAGAGGCCGGCCAGAGGTATTTTGACAAGATCAGCTTTCGCGATCGATTCGATCCCGAGGCCGAGTACCTCTGCCTGGATGGACACTGGGCGAGGAACGGGGTCCACCGTGACGCGGACACGAACGCGGTCGTGGGACTAACCTGGAAGGGATGCAGCTTCCTGGTCGACAGCCAGCACGACGGATCGATCTACTTCAGACCGATGCCGCCGTCCATGCACAATTGCGCCGTCGTCAGGGAAATCCGATGCGACACGCCGTTGGTCGACTCGGTCTCGCAAACCCGTGATGGACCCTCCGCGGAGGCAGGTGATGAAGCACTGAGGGAGAAGCCCTTCCAGACCGATATCCCTTCATTCGCGACGATTGAAAGGCTGGATAGCTTCCTGCGGTCGGGGATCGTCCAGTCCCGAGTCGCCGACTATGGCGGCATGGACTGGACGCGCAACATCTTCTGGATGCGTGGCAGGTTCTTCGTGGTCGTGGACGATTTCGTGGCAAGATCGAAAGGGACGTTCGAGGTCTCGACCTACTGGCAGACGTTGGGTGATTGCACCCTTGACGGCTGCCGCTACTGCGTCAGCCAGGAGCTGGACGAACCCCTTCCTCATCCGGAGGACGGCACGCTTCGCGTCTATTCCACGGCAAGGCTCCACATCGTGAACGCGGGCGGCGTTTCCTGCTCGGCCTACCCCGACTATGGCTATGGGCGTTTCTCTGCGTACGACAACAAGCACGTGACGGTGCTGAAGCAGACCAGACAGGCGCAAATGGGCGCAGGAGACCGGCTCAGGATCGCGAACCTGCTGTACGCCACCAGCGATCGTGATGCGTCGAAGGACACGGTGATGTCCATCGAGGAAGGAGATGATGGTGAACTCACGGTAGAAGAGGCAGCGGGTCATGGTGCACTGACCAAAACGGTGACTCTGGGTAAAGCGGACGACCCGATCGAGCTTGACGGGCTTTCGCTCGATGCGGGGTCGTTCATCCGGGAAGGGCCCTATCTGGCCGTGGTGGGGGCGAGGAGCGTCGTGCTGCACGGGAAGCAGATTGCGCAGGCAGACGAACCAGCGGCAATTGAGATTGGCGCCAAATTGTGAAGTTCCTGACGCGATACGCGGCGACACGAGGGTTCCTGGTATGACGCCCAGAGAACGCATCACGGCGGCACTGAGGCGCGAGGATTTGGACTACCCTCCGTGTATGCCCGTTTTCGGAGAGTCCCCCGGATCCGGAGGTCTCACCTGGAAGGATGAGGAAGAGCGGCTGGACGTACTGATCAATCGCCTCGGTGTGGATGCGTTCGTGCCCATGAGCATGGGACCCGACGTGCATCCAGGCGTGCGAGAGCGAGTCTGGACTGAACATCCGCGCGATTCGAAATATCCCTTGATGCATAAGGTCTACGAGACGCCGGCAGGACCTCTCGGATGCACCGTGCGACGGACGGATGACTGGCCCCACGGTGACGACTTCCCCCTGAGGTCCGATCACCTGTCGTCGAGGCTCGTGAAACCGTGGGTCGAGACTGAAGCGGACATGGACAGGCTGGAGTACGTGTACCTGCCACCTGAGCGCACCGATTCCGAGCTGGAATCAGAATTCGGCGAGGTGAAGGACCGGGCGGAGCGTTGGCAGGTCCCGATGTACATGCTGGTAGGCAGCGGGTTGTATGCGGCGTACTCGATCTTCGGGGCAGAGCGGGCCGTGTGGCTCTCGATGGACAAGCCGGAGCTGGTGGAGCGGCTGGCCGACATCGAGCACCGCGTCTCGCTCGCGCGGATCGAGATCGCGGGCCGGATCGGGGTGGATATGGTCCGGCGCAGCTCGCACTACGAGACCGCCGATTTCTGCAACCCGCAGCAGGTCCGCCACTACATGGCGCCCCGGTTCCGGAAGGAGATCGAGCTGGCCCATCAGTATGGCATGGCCGTGGTCTCGGCTGTGTGTACGGGTCTGATGCCTATCCTCGACATCCTGGAGGACCTGAGCTTCGACTGCCTGTTCGACTTCGACCCGACGCTGGGAGGGCAGGACCTGGCAACCGCCTGGGAGGTGCTTGGAAAGAAGAAGAGCTTCTGGGGTGGCGTCAGCGAGGCCACACACGTGCATATGGGATCGGAGGAGACGGTTCGGCAATCCGTTCGGAACTTCTATGAGACCTGCGGACCACGAGGGACGATCCTGGCGGCAGTCTCTACATTCCAGCCACAGGACCCGGTGGCCAACATCCACGCGATGATCGATGAGTGGAAGCAGGTCAGGGATAGATGGATCAACTAGGGCGCTGACGCGTTGGTCAGGGCAGCGATCCAGGGGGCCGTTTCGGTTGTGAACGGCCCCCGTCTTTTGCGTTTGCGGATGGACATTTCGTTCCGCATTTTGCCAGTCGGGGTCGTGCATACTGCCTGGCGGGTGTGGCCAACAATGGCTTCGTTGACCTGCCGACATTCCACATATCCCAAGGAGACATCGTGATCTACGCATTGGCCGTACTGACCATTCTGGTAGCCCTGTTCCTCCTGGACATCGCCAAGTCGGCAGCCGCCGCGAGCACCTCGGGCCCGACAGACTGGTCAGACTGGCAGAAGTATCGTCTGATGGTCTCGCATCCATGTACGGCGGTCAAATCCGAGGATCTTGTGCGTGCGCGAGAAAACGCGGAGCGCTACGAGTGGGCCGGGAGCGTCGTGTCGCAGGTTCGAGAGGATGCGGAGGCAGCGTCTCCTCTGATCACGCCGGCCTATCTGGAGCAGATGATCGAGGTCACGACTCCCGGCTGCGTGGGTCCGTGCCCCGCCTGCCGGGCAAAAGGCCTGCCGTGGCACCCGAACGGTCAGTGGAGCTGGTCACCGGACAGCCCGGAACAGATGACCTGCGACTACTGCCAGACCGTGTTTCCCCATCCTGATCATCCTGAGACCGTCGTGCTGCAGAGCACGTGGGATCCGCGCCAGAGCTTCGGGTTCGTGGGAGGGGAGACCTTCCGATGCTTCGGCTACCACTACGCCCGACCCAGCTTGACCGGGATCATCCGCAAGTACAAGGTGGGGCACGTGAC
>JASLMQ010000846.1 GCA_030746455.1 Candidatus Latescibacterota bacterium | reverse complement strand
GAAGTACGCCGGCTACGACGGGCTCATTGTCACAGGGCAGGCGGATCGGCCGATCTACCTGTGGATCGAGGACGACCGGGTCGAGATCCGGGATGCATCGCACCTGTGGGGTCACGGGATATTGGAGACCCAGAGGCAACTCCTCGAGGAGTTGGGGCAGAACGCACGCATCCTGACCATTGGCCAGGCCGGCGAAAACCTCTGCCGGATCGCCATCATCGCCACTGAGACCGAGAGCGCGGCGGGCCAGGGGGGCTTTGGGGCGGTAATGGGGTCTAAACGGCTGAAGGCCATCGTCGTGCGTGGACACGGAGCCATCCGGGTTGCGGACCCAGGAGAGCTGCTGACGCGTCTCGAGGTCATCCGCGAAGGACTCAAGACCAAGTATGGCGGCCGGCAGCTCACCGGCGAGAGGGTGGACAGGTACGGCCTCAAATACTACGCATGCACCCAGCACTGTCCCGTGCTATGCGCTACCTTCTACGGGAACGTGCCTGGCGTGGTCCACAAAGGCCGTGTCCACCGCGGTCTGTTTCACTGCTGCGCTCCGGGCTTTCCCAGGGCGAAGCCATACTGGGACATCGGGTTCGAAGCGGGGTTCGAGATCGCACAGCTCGCCAACGACTACGGTCTGAACCATTGGGAGTTCCGTTTCGCTATCGGTCCGTGGATCTACTTGTGTCAGCAGCGAGGCGAACTGCTGGAACTCGGTGGTGACCGCATCGATCTGAACGACCCTCACTTTTGGGCCCTGCTCCTCAAGAAGGTGGCTTTTCGCGAGGATTGGGGTGATGCCTTCGCCGAAGGAGGACGGCGTCTACCCGACATCCTGGGGATCGGCAAGGACTTGATGGACCAGTTCTACCCGGCCTGGGGACAGGCCTCCCATTGGGACGGACACGGATCATTCGCGGGGCCTTCCTATCCGTATTGGCTTGTCACGGCCCTTCAATGGGCGATGGACACACGCGACCCCCTCGGCGGCGGCCACGGTCACACCACTAACTTTGCGCGAATGGCAGGCTCGATTCCCTTGGACGACGAGGCGGCCTGGGAGAAGGTCAGGCGGCTGAGCGAGCGGATCTACGGGTCGGCGGCGGCAGCCGACCCGTGGAGCGGCTACGAGGGCAAGGCGCACGCCGCTTCCTACCATTGCGATATGAACCCGCTCAAGGACGCCCTGGGCATCTGCGACAACATGTTCCCCCTCATCGTCGATCTCAAGGCCGACGACCTGATGGTTCGCGCGAGGGGAGTGGAAGGCCGGTTCTTCGAGCACTTCTTCACAGAGCCGGCCCTCGGCCTCGACCTCTCCCGGGAGGAGTTCTACCAGGTGGGTGCGCGGATCTTCACCCTGGAGCGTGCCCTTCAGATCCGCAACTGGGGAAGAACACGACAGATCGACGAGACCATCGTACCCTACCTCGCCCGCCCGGAGGTGAACCCCAACCCCTTCACCGAAGACCGGGAGGCCGCCGACCCGGACCGATTCCGAATACTGATGGATGAGTACTACGACTTGCGTAATTGGGACCGCGAGACCGGACGGCCGACCAGGCCTGAGCTCGAACGCCTCGGTCTAAGGGGAATCGCCGATCAGCTGGGGGACTGTGATGACCTGCCTGAGGAGGTAGCAGCTGGATGAGGAGCCCGGGAAGATATAGACTACGTGTCAGCAGGCGGAACTGCAATGGCTGCATGTCTTGCCAAATCTATTGCGCTACGGCCAGGGAACATATCTGCGCACCCGAGCGCGCTCGGGTACGCATACACCTGGATCCCTTTGAGGCACAGCATCGCATCACGCTGTGTCGGCAGTGCAAGCGGGCGCTGTGCGCAGAAGCCTGTCCCGAAGAAGCCATCGTGTTGAGCGACGACGGCACCTACTGGATGATCGACTATACACGCTGCACGGGGTGCCGTGAGTGCGAGGCCGCTTGCCCTGTCGACGCGATCTTCTACGATACCGTCGGCGAACGCGTCATCAAGTGCGATACCTGCGGAGGGGATCCGCTTTGTGCTCGTGTGTGCCCTACGGGGGCACTCACGTGGTCCAAGACGTAGCTCCCTTGGTCTCTCCCACCTACCAGATCCAGAGCCACGCCGAGTTCCTGTCAAGGACCACCGCTAGTGGCATTCCTACGGACCTTCCTGCTGCCCTCGACCAGCTCAGCCACGCGGCGTTCGGCCAGTACAACGGCGCCATCGTTGGTACCCCTGCCTTCAAACGCTGGTTCACCAGCCGCCCGGGCATGACCGACGCGTCGCGCTTCGTGGCGACGATCGAGGGGCAGGTGGTCTCGAGCCTCTTCGTGACCGTCACCCCTATGCAATGGAACGGGGAGATCGTCACCGCCGGCCTGATCGATTCGGTGATGACGCACCCCGACCATCGCCGACAGGGCCTCGCGACGGCGCTTCTGACTCGCGCCGTCGATTTCCTGTCAGATCAGGGTGGCGACCTGGCGCTGCTCTACACCGTTGCGTACAGCGTGCCCTACCGCCTCTACGTCTCTCTGGGCTTTGCCGATTACCTGCGCGTTCATCTTCTGCAGAGGCCGAGCGGCGAGGGTGGGACGCACCCGTTCGACGCGGCTCGGCACAAGCCCGCAGAGCTGCGCAACTTCCTCGACCGTGCCTTCTC
>JASLMQ010000845.1 GCA_030746455.1 Candidatus Latescibacterota bacterium | reverse complement strand
GCTCACCTCTCGCAGGGTCTGATAGGGTATGATGAGGACGTTGGCGGGGTCGAGGTGTTCGAATTCCATAATGTCGACGTCGGGATCTTCGAGTCCGGCCTTCTCCCTGCGCTCCTGCTGTGCCATCTGCAGGAACACGCTCTGGTCGGTCTCCACGAAATCCGCAGGCGTCAGCGCCTCGGAGTCCAAGTCCTTGAGGTCCTCCATCCGATCGGAGACCAGGATACCCACGACCGTGAAGAGGTCGCCGAAAAGCCGAATCTGGGAACGCCCCACGTCTTCTTCGACGATCCCGAGCAGCTTGGCCATCTCCTCGGGGACGACCGCCGCTTTTGGCTCGTCCGGCAGAAACCAGCGCCCCGTTGAGAGGCACGTCTGGATGCCGGTGACCTGCGATTCCTCGGCGGACAGGCCGACGATGCCGAGGGCGTTGGCGGCCTTTTCCCCATAGCGCACCTGGATTGCCTTCTTGGCCTTGGATGCGTACCAGCTCCGCGGCGCGATGGTGGCCTCACCCTCGAAGCTGGCCTGGGCGTAGTCCAGAACTGACTCCTCCAGTGCCGCCCAGTACTTGCTGCGGATCAGCAGGCCCGGGTAGGCCCCCTCGTTTTCTCGAGCGATTTGGTGGAACCTGAGAAGGGACTTCAGGGAGGTGAAGGAAAGCACCGTGAAGGTCAACAGGACCAGCGTGGAGAAGGTGAGCACGGTCCTCAGCTTGCGTCTTTTCATATTAGCAATGCCGAGATGGAAGGCGGCAAGCGAGGCGCTCACCCGCCCGACATCGACGTCGTGGATGACGGCCGCCTCTGTCCGTAGGTTCCGCATGCTGGAGTTGAACCGGCTGAAGACGATGGAGATAACGAAGCCTGCGAGGGCCAGCATGATGAAGGCCAGCAGGATCACGAAGGGGTTGGACAGGTCGAAGGCGGGGTGTACCACGGAGAGGAACATCCAGATGACGACGAAGATCCCGGCGAAGCCGGAGAGCATCCAGCGGATATCGGATGCGGTGAAGATGAGACGCTCGGCGAAGTAAGCGCAAGGGATGACGAGCACCATGAAGAAGATGATGCCGCGAATGACATCGTTCTGTGTGGACTTCACGTCGGGGTAGGCCCGGGACTCCAGGCCAAGAGCCGCCCGCGAGTGCTTGACGAAGCCGTCCCATCGCAGGTCGGCCCGAGCCTCCCTGGCCCATTCGAGATGCTTCTCGGCCTGCGTGTGGAGCGAGTTCAGGCGGTAGTTCTCGATGCCATAGCTTCCCAGCTCCCTCATTCTGGCCTCATTCAGGGTCCACATGTCCTTGGCCGCCTGAAAGGCCGTATGCGTGATGGCACCGTGGGTCGGCGTGGGGAAGCCTTCGCCCCTGGCCGCCTCGACGCTGGTCGGGTCCGTCGAGTTGATCAGTAGATACCGCACGCCGGTCGGGCCCGACCGCATCGTGAGCTTGATGGTTTCGCCCGGTCGGGTGAAGGCCACTCCCACGGGCTCGTTGGGGCCGTACCCGAGGGTGTAGCCGTACTCCTGGGGTGCCACGTTCCCCTCGCCGTACAGACTCAGTTGGGGCAGCTTGGTCAGGTACCGGGGGTCCACGGTCTCGTAGAAGTCGGTCGAGATGCAGGGGAAGAGGATCCGGGTCGCCCGGGTGATCCACCAGTCCATCCCGAATTCTGGCTTGTAGATCCGCGCTGCCTGCCCTCGATCCGGAGCGTAGGTGATCTGGCCGGACTCGGGATCCAGGTAGTAGGCGCTCAGCCCGACCCAGCGGACCGCGAGGCCGGGCACGAAGAACTCGCCGTTCTCGTCGGCCAGGTCGTAGAAGATGGTCCTCACGCCCTTGACGGTCTTGTGTCGTGTCATCCGCAAGACGGCAACTGCGTCCTTCCTGGGTCTGTCCGGCGTAATGCTGCGGCGCGGGAAGGTCAGGATGCGGCCTTTCAGGGCGCGCATCCGGTCCTTGATGTCGATCTTGTAGTCCGGCAGCAGGTTCGGGTCGTCGAGCGCCCGGCTCAGGGCGGCCGTCAGCAGCTGGATCTGCTTCGTGAGATTGCGAATGTTGACCTTGTCCAGGGTGTCGAACGGCGTGTCGACCCTGAAGCGCGCATCGTTTATCGTCAGGAAGGCAAGTGTCGGCATCCCGGCGGTAAGGACCACCTCGGAATCGGTCCGCATCTGCCCCCCGGGGATGAACATGTCCCAGCTCATGCCCGAAGGGGGAGTGATGCCGTCCACGAGAGACCGGTCGGGATCGAGACCGAAGGCGGGTGCCAGCTCCTGACCAA
>JASLMQ010000844.1 GCA_030746455.1 Candidatus Latescibacterota bacterium | reverse complement strand
AATTTTCGGAGAAGGGCGTGGTCACATTCAGGCGCGCGTTGACCTGGGTGCTCCAGCTGATGGGACGGGAGTATCGGAAGCCGACGGACATGGACGGATCGCTTCGGCCCTGACCTTCGCGGGGCGTCATCACCTCGAACTGGATTCCGACGGAGGCCTCCCAGCCGTAGAACCGGTCGTTGATCCGTTCCTGGAAGAGGACCTCCTGCATGCGCAGGACGCCGAATCCGATGTCACCAAGCACCAGACCGGACTTGGTGATCTCGTTGCTCATGTCCTCGAACCAGTAGTTCCGGTAGCGGTCGCCGTACAGGTCCTTGTACTCCTGCTCCCGCTCGATGATGTGGCCGACCTCGATCATCGATTCCTTGGGCAGCCGGTTCGAGATGATACCCTCGCCCAGGAAGAAGTCTTCGATCCGTACGGCCTTACGCAGCGCCGTGGCATTGATGAAGCGCCCGTAGCCCATTCCCACGGTTGCCACCACGCCGGGACGGTCGAAGTTCTCGTCGTAGTCGAAATCGGCGTCATTGAAGACGAACAGGTTCCCTTCGGCCGGCGTGTACTTCTTGATCCGGCTTTCGAGGCTGGTCGTGAAGTTGCCGACCAGTTTGTCCTGGACGTTGTCCTTGTTGAAGGATGTAGACCCGATCATGTCCAGGGAGTAGGCGAAGGGAAGGGAGTCGTAGAATTTCTTGTAGACGACACCCAGGTTTCCGGACTGCACCACGGCTTCGCCGCCCTCCGTGACGTAGTTGAGGCTCAGTACGTCGATGCGAAGATTGTCGGCGCGGCTGATCGGTACGCTGTAGTCGGTGACGGACACGTTCTGTGCCAGCGCGGGATCAGCCGGCATCGTCAGCGACACGGCCAGAGCAACCAGCAACGCTGCCGCTCTGGAAAGCGCACCGGTCCAGCCAGGCGGCCGATCGCTTCGCCGGGGCTTTGCCGTCCCGCAAGGACGGGATCGAATCTGGGCTACAGAGTCTGGTTGCATGGGTTGCCTCCGCTTCTGGCTCGCAATGGAATCCATTGCCTCTGCCCGTGTCTCGTCTGTCGGGCGGTCTCTGTTCGTGGTTGCGCCTGTCATTGCGCGTCCTCCTGGGGTCCACCCGCGTCTTCGGACCGGTTCGCAGGGGGTATGAAGAACATGATGTCGTCGTAGTCGGCCATCACGGGCTCGCCGGTGTTGTCCGAATCGGTGATGACCGCGACGGCCTCCACGATACGAGGCTCGCCACCGAAGAGCCGCTTGTAGTCCGCGTAGGCGTCGACCTCCTGCCAGACCCATTTTCCGAGGCCCCGGTCGCCGCTTTGCAGGACGATCACCTTCGTGTTGTCGCTGCTGGGGCTTTCCGTTTCCGTGCCGGCGGGAAGGGAAGCGCTCCACACGTATTTGAGCGTCTTGCGGACGATCCGGCCCTTGAAGACCAGGCGGACCGCCGCGGCGCTGTCGTTCTTGTCTTCGTCCATCTCGCTGGCGCCTGTCGGGAGCTTGTGCACCCGCCACCGCCATCTCAGACCCCCACGGACACGGAGGTTGATGTTGGCGGGCCGCCCGGCGTTGGTGGCTCTGCCCTGGGTGGCCGCTCGCAGGAACAGGTTGCCGTCTTCCTCCTGCTGGACCGTGTAGTAGAGATCTGCCTTCTTCTTGGTTTGCTTCTGCCGCCAGCCGGTGCGTCCCTGCCAGGAGCTCGGAAACTCGCCGATCTGGTCCGGGTAGTCGAAGGTCTCGATAACGACTGTGGAGTCCGCCGACGGCCTGCGTCCGTCGGTGGACGGTACGGCAGTGTCCGCCGTGTCGGCATGAGCGCAGAGCGCCATCAGGAGGCCAACCCACATCCATAGGGACAGCGCAACGGGCCACCGGTATGCATTACGAGGTCCTCGTGTCCGACGGACCGGACAGAGACCTGCGTCGGCTCCCGGTCGGGAGCATCCGGATCTGGCCTGTGTGGGGAATTGCGGCAGCATATTGTAGAAAATAGATCAAAATGTTCCATGAGCCAAGTTCCATGTTCCGGTCTACTGCGCTACGGTGAGGCGGAGGAGCCGATCTGCACGCGCCATACGTCGACCACGCTTGAGCCGAACCAGACGAGGAGGATGCCATGGCCAAATCCGCACGCCTTCCTACATTGCCATTCCGGCGGTTTCTGACCTACCAGGACATCGACGATTTCGTGAAGGGGCTTGAGGCGGCTCGGCCGGGCCTGTGCCGGCTGGGAACCTTGGGGAAGTCGCGGGAGGGAAGGCGGATCCACCTGCTGACGGTGACCGACTTCGAAACGGGGAAGCCGGAGAACCGTCCGGGATACCTCATCCACGGAAACATCCACGCGGGTGAGCTCGCCGGAGCCCACGCCTCGCTCTACACCGCGAGGCAGTTGCTGGCGGACCACCGCGGCTCCGATCTGTTGAAGCGGGTGACGTTCTACATCGTGCCACGGATCAACCCCGACGGCGCCGAGTTCGTGGTGACCACCGCTGGCCGCGTCCGGAGCCGAAGCGACCGCTCGGAGAAGCGGCCGAACACGCTCTACCAGGAGGACGTGGACGGTGACGGGCTGATACTCACGATGCGACAGGATCACCCCAACGGTTCCCTCGTGGCGGATCCTTCGGATCCCCGTCTGCTGATCGCGAGGCGCCCGGGGGATCCAGGGCCTTTCTACCGTGTGTTGCCTGAGGGGATGATCCACGACTGGGACGGAAGCGACCGGATCCTGGAGGGGGGAAGAGGCTACGACTGGAACCGGAACTGGAGCTACGACTGGCGGCCCGAGCCCGAGCAGTACGGGGCGGGGGACTTCCCGTTCAGCGAGCCCGAGATGCGGTGCATGGCGGAGTTCCTGCACAGCCGGCCGAACCTCTTCGGCGTTCTCGGGTACCACACGGGGCCCGCTGCGGTACTCCGTCCTCCGTCGACGGGATCAATGACCGACATCGACGAGCGCGATGACAAGATGATGGAGGACCTGGCCAGGATCGGGGCCGAGGAAACGGGATTCCCCGTGGTGCCGGTGGTGAAGTACCGAGCCGCACGCAGCCGGGATATCAATCTGCGCGGGCACTTCCACAATTTCGGTTACCACCACCTGGGGCTGTTCGTGTTCGAGTTCGAGCTAGGCACGATCAAGGACAGCGCGCGGATCACGACGGAAGAGCAGTTCGCGGTGGCGTCGGAAGAGGATCAGGAGGCGCAGATGCGCCGGCTGATGAAGTGGTGCGACCGGCAACGCCCCCGCCTGGAGCTCTGCAGGCCCTGGACGCCCTTCGACCATCCACAGCTGGGCGCGGTGGAGATCGGCGGCTTTCTGTTCCGGCAACTCGCGAACCGGACGCTGTCGGATCTTGCCGAGGTGGTCAAGCGGACCTACCGATTCACGCTCGAGCACGCGCAGAAGCACCCCAGCGTCGTTCTGGAGGATGTGTCTGTCGACACGGTGGGCGGCCCGGTCTACCGGGTGCGGGCCCGAGTGGCCAACCGGGGCGAGTTCCCGACGCATGTGAGCAACAAGGGGCGAACGCTCCGACGACTCCGTCCCGTGCGGGTGGAGTTCCACGCCGCGAGGGGCGTGGAACTGCTGTCTGCGGAAGGGCACACGGAGGTCGGGCACCTGGCCGGGGTGACGGGCAGCCGGACGCTCGAGTGGTTCGTCTCGGCGCCCAAGCCGGGGAAGGGGCTGTGCGAGATCCGCGTGCTGGGTGGAACGGGAGGGAATGCGAGTGTGAAGGTGGGTGTTTGACGGGGTAGTCGTATCTGGTATGGGGCAGAAAAACGGCGTAGGGGCGGGTCTCAGACCCGCCCCTACGCCGTGTACTGCAATCAACGGTGTGATCCCTATTTCATCGTCTCGATGGCCTCATCGGGCGTCGGATAGGTCTCGAACAGCCGGTTGAGCTCGGTGACCAGGAAGAGGCTGCGCATCTTCTCCGAGAGGCCGCTGATCTTGAGCTCGCCCTCGGCGTTGCGCGCCGTGGTGAGGCACGCGACCAGGACGCCGAGCAGGGCGCTGCCGGCCCACCGCACCTTGGTGAGGTCGACGACGAACTTTGCCTTGCCGTCTTCGACGAGGCGTTTCACGTGCTCGTGCAGCTCGACAACGTCCGGCCCGCTCATCAGGGTCCTGCCCGATATAGTGAGCACGGCGACGTCGCCCTTCATTTCCTCGCTGATTCCGATCGCCATCGGTGGTCCCTCCTCGCTGTTCGGTTTCGCGGTCGAACCGAAAGGTCGGTGCATCCGAGTGTCATGTCTTCTAGTGCGGTTACTTAGTTTAACAATGTAGACGGCAATTTGAAAGGGAAAAGTGGAACGAAAACGTGGCGGATACGTGCTGTGTAGGTCAGGCCGGCGAGAGCTGGTACCACGAAGAGCACGAAGTGAAGACGGAGTCAGTCCCTTCACCACCGCGGCGTGAGCTCCAGGTCCACGACGAGGCCGTAGTGGTCCGATGGGCAGTGACCGTCCGAGGCGGGACGATCGGCGATGCGGCGACAGGCACGGAGGTGCGCGAGGTCCCCCTGGCGGAGGAAGACGTAGTCGATACGGCGGCTGTCGTCGGCGTTGGTGTAGGGATTGTCCGAGCTGAATGTGTGGCCGGGATCGTCCGGGTGGAGCGCGGGCCATGCGTCGAGGAAGCCGGCACCCTCCGCGATGTGGTGGATGGCCTCTTCCTCGGGGACCTCGTTGAAGTCCCCCACGAGCACGGCCGGTGCGGCATTGCGATCGATGAAGGCCGCGATCTCGCGGACCGTACGCCGCCGGCCCTCGCGGCTGAGCGAGAGGTGGGTGTCGTAGACGTGGAGCGAACCGGCCGAGGTGTCGATTTCGGCGTGGAGGACGATGCGCTGGTGGTTGTCTCGGGAGTCCGAGGGGTCGCGTGAGAGCTCGACGTGGTCGGTCGATGCGATGGGAAGACGGGAGAAGATGGCGAGCCCTTCCCAGCGATCCGAACCGGCGTCAACCTGGGCGGGCTGGATGACGATCTGGTAGTCCGGCAATCGGGCGGCAAGCTGCTCGGCCTGATTCCGGCCGTCCTCGTCGCGCGCGCCGTCGTGTCGGATCTCCTGGAACCCGATGACGTCCGGATCGACCTCCCGGACGGCGTCGACGATGAGCTCGCGGCGTCGCGGCCAGGGGTCGTTGTAGTTCCAGATGTTGAGGGTCATCACACGGATGGGCGCGGGGTCCGGGGGAGCGGTGTCGGGGGTGCGCTGGTTCAAGGCTACGGTGCTCCTGGAGAATTGGCGTAGGATGCTGGGGTTCCCTACCTCGGGTTTTCGGTCTGCCATGCCGAGCGAGGGGATGAATCCCCTCGCTCGGGAGGCGGGAACCCCCGCGATCCGGGGCTGAAGGCTGGCGCGACGGAAGGGGGCTCTGCAGGGGGCGCGGGGCTACGTCCCTGGTCCCCACACCCAGGACCTACCATTGCAAGGCATAGCCACCGTCGACGCGGACGACCGATCCGGTGATGTACTCGGCGTCGCTGGAGCAGAGGAATGCTGCGGCGCGGCCGACTTCGTCGATCGTTCCCAGGCGGCCCCAGGGCAGGGCCTTGCCGGCCTCGTGGATCTCCTCGTCGGTGGCGT
>JASLMQ010000843.1 GCA_030746455.1 Candidatus Latescibacterota bacterium | reverse complement strand
CTCCTCGCATCGCGTGAGCGGTGAGGGCTATAATGGGTATGCTTCGGGTCTCCTCTCCGTCCTTCAGGATACCGGTGGCGGTCAACCCGTCCAGGCCCGGCAGCTGGATGTCCATCAGGATCAAATCGGGCTTCTCAACGGGCGCCATCTTGAGGGCGTCGGCACCGGTGGTGGCTCTCAGAACCGTGTATCCCTGAACCTCCAGGATATCCGTGATGAGCTCCATGTTCATCACGTTGTCTTCTACGATGAGTATCGTCTCGCCGGCCATGGCCAGCCTCCTGTTGGCATCGGACACAGACCGGGGGGGCGCGAACTTCCGGGTAGAGCTCGGGGGCGCTCGATGGCCGGACGCTGGCCGATGGGCCGCCGGCCGGCCGGCCCGGCTTTGCAAGCCGAGGTCTCGACGGAAATCGGCCGCACCACTCCCAAGTTACAGCAGATACAAGAATATGCGATCCGTCAGACCTTGTCAAGGCATTCTTGCCCGGGGTGGAAGGTCCAACGCTCGGCCCGTCTTGTCGCCTAGAATCCCTCCAGACAACTCAGGTCGATGATTCCGTCGGGCAGGTCGGCAATGTGCTGGACCAGAGACAGGCGGGCCCGGCGAAGCTCAGGATTCTCGTCCATTACCATCACTTCGTCGAAGAACCGATTTACGGGATCCCGTAGTGATTTGACGACCTCTTCGAGGGTGCCGATCCGGTCGGTGGCCTCCTCCATTCTCACAGCCGCGGCCCGGTAGGCCTCGTGCAGGGCCTGGGTGGCACCCTCGCCATCGATTTCGACCGACAACGGATATCGCTCGGACAGGTCGCGCACGATCCGCTTGCAGCGTGAATAGGCGTGGAGGGTCTCCAGCCAGTCCCCCGCTTCGGTCATGGCGGCCAGTCCCTCTACGATGCACCGGAGCTCGAAGGGGTCGTCGCATCCGCCTGTGATGGTCGCCTCGACCACGTCGTGCGCGAACCCCTCTTCGCGGAGCTGGACCTCGAGTCGACGGAGGATAAAGTCCAGTGCATCGGACAGCCGGTCCGGATCGGCCTCGACAGGAAGACCTTCTGCGGCCTGTGCCAACCCCCTTCTGATCGAGAAGTGCCGTCGGTGGCCGATGAGGTTGGCCAGGAGCCCCAGCGCGTCGCGCCGCAACCCGTAGGGATCCGCCGTGGCCCTCGGCTTGATGCCGATGGCGAAGAGGCCGGCCAGGCTGTCGAGCCTGTCGGCTACGGAGACGGCAAGCCCCGCCGGCGACTCGGGTAATGCGTCACCGGGGAAACGGGGTCGGTAGTGCTCCTCGATCGCAACGGCCACACCCTCGAGCTCGCCGGAAGCGAGGGCGTAGTAGCGACCCATGGTGCCCTGCAGTGAGGTCATCTCGATGACCATGCTCGTGGCCAGGTCGGCCTTGCAGAGCTCTGCGGCCCGGACCGCGAGTTCCTTCTCCTGAGCCTGTATTTCCAGATCGGGCGCGATCTCATCGACCAGACGCTTGATGCGACGGGTCTTCTCCAGTACCGAACCCAGGCCCTCCTGGTAGGTCAGGGTATCCAGCCGTTGGAGATGGTCCTCCAGGGGCTTCCGGCTGTCATCCCGATAGAAGTAGGCCGCGTCGGCGTAGCGCGCGCGGATGACGGCCTCGTTCCCGGCTACGACCCCCTCCGGGTCCGTGGGAACTCCGTTGGCCACGGTGATGAAGTGGGACATGATCCGACCGTCGGGATCGAGAACCGGGAAGTAGCGCTGGTGCTTCTGCATCACGGTGATCAGCACTTCCTGGGGAAGCTTGAGATGGTCTTCATCGAAGGCACCCAGAAGCGCCCGAGGGGCCTCGACCAGGTCGGTGACCTCGTCCAGCAGTCCATCGACATCGGGCACCCGACCCCCGATCTGTGCGGCTGCCTCTCCTATCTGGTTCCCGATCACTTCACGTCGTCGCTCTCTATCGACGATCAGGCCGGCCTCTTCCATCGAGGGGTAGAAGTCTGCGGGCGTGGCAAGCTCGTAGGGTCTGGATCGGTCGGAGCGCAGACCCCTCGTGGTTCGGCCCGTCCGCACCCCGGCGTAGGAGAAGGGAATAACCTCTGTACCGAAGAGCGCGACGATCCACCGAACGGGACGGGAGTAAGCCACGCTGCTGGACTCCCATCGCATGGTCTTGGGGAACGTGAGCCCGGACAGCAGGTCGGGCAGGAGCTCGACGAGACGCTCACCCGCGCCCTGGCCGGGGTCCTTCCGAAGGGCGTAGATGTACTCGACGCCCTTGTCGTCCTCCCGCTTCTCGACATCGCCGGGATCCACGCCCTGACCCCGACAGAACCCTTCGAGAGCGCGTGTGGGATTTCCAGACTCATCGTATGCCGACCGAACAGCAGGCCCCCGGACCCACTGCTCCTGGTCGGGCTGCCGACCTGATAGCGCGCGCACAAGGGCGATTAGACGACGGGGGGTGCCGGTCACCTGGATCTCGTCGTACGTGAGTCGTTCGGATGCGAGGCGTTCCTCGAGTCCCCTCCTTAGCTGGTCGATCCCCAGACGTACGTCCGAGGGTGGAAGCTCCTCCGAGCCGATCTCGAAAAGAAGATCCGCGCTCTCCACCTCGGCGAGCTCGGGCGGCTTGGCGGCACCGATCGGCTCACCCGACGGCTCGGCCAGGAGGGGATGTCCCATCTCCTCCCGCTGCTTGACGAAGCCTTCCGCAACCTGGCGTGCGAGGTCTCGCATTTCGGCGAAGTACCGCGCGCGTTCGGTAACGCCTATCGCACCTCTGACATCGAGAAGGTTGAAGGTGTGGGAGCATCGTAGCACATAGTCGTGGGCGGGTATGACCAGGTCTCGATCGATCGCCGAGCGGGCCTCGTCCTTGAAGAGGCCGTACATCTGATGCAGCCGGCTCACGTTCGCCAAGTTGAATTCGTACTGGCAGTACTCCAGCTCCTGATGTTTCAGGACCTCGCCGTAGGTGACGGTGTCGGTCCAGCGCAGCTGCCAGACCTCCCTCGCTCCCTGCAGGTACATGGCGATGCGCTCGATTCCGTAGGTGAGCTCGACGGCGACGGGGTCGAGCGTGAGGCCTCCGGCCTGCTGGAAATAGGTGAACTGGGTGATCTCCAGGCCGTCGAGCCAGACCTCCC
>JASLMQ010000842.1 GCA_030746455.1 Candidatus Latescibacterota bacterium | reverse complement strand
GTTCCTGGAGGGGTTCCGCTACGATGCACATACGATGGGGATGCTGGTGGGGGCCCTGGGGGCGCTGTCCACCTTCTACCCAGATGGACGCGACATTGTCGACAGTGATACGGTGGAGCTCAACATCTGCCGCGTCCTGGGCAAGCTCGTCACGATCGCCGCGTTCGGATACCGCCACAGCCGCGGGCTGCCGTACATCTACCCGGACAGCTCGCTGGGCTACTGCGGGAACCTTCTGAACATGCTGTTCAACTATCCGGGCCGAACCTACACACCGGATCCGATACTCGAGCGCGCGCTGAACATCCTGTTCATCCTGCACGCCGACCACGAGCAGAACTGCAGCACGAGCACGATGCGCGCCATCGGGAGCTCGCATGCCGACCCCTATTCGGCCCTGGCAGGAGCGGCGGGGGCGCTCTACGGCCCGCTGCACGGTGGCGCGAACGAGGCGGTCCTGAAGATGCTCACCGAGATCGGGTCTGTGGCCAATGTGCCGGGCTACATCAAGCGGGTCAAGAATCGCGAGGTGCTGCTGCAGGGGTTCGGACACCGGGTCTATAAGAACTACGACCCCAGGGCGCGGATCATCAAGCGGACGGCGTACGAGGTCTTCGATGTCACCGGTAAGAACCCGATGATCGACCTTGCCCTGGAGCTGGAGCGGATCGCGCTGGAGGACGATTACTTCGTCTCCAGGAAGCTCTACCCGAACGTCGACTTCTACTCCGGGATCATCTACCAGGCCATGGGCCTGCCGGTGGACATGTATCCCGTTCTGTTCGCGATACCCAGGGCGTCGGGCTGGCTGGCCCAGTGGAAGGAGCTGCTCGGCGACGAAGAGCAGCGGATCGCGCGCCCCAGACAGATCTATACGGGCGAGGACGCACGGCCCTACGTGCAAATGGAGGATCGGTAGAATAACGTAGGGGGCTCGGGGCAGACGCGGAATGAGAGCAGCAAGAGGGCGCAGAAGCAGGATTCTGCGCCCTCTTGCCATGGTGGTCGAATGATCTGGGGGTCAGCGGCGGCCGGGCACGCTGGCGACCTGGACCTCGTGCCCCGTCGCCTCGAGGAAACGCTCCATGTGGGCCTTGGCCATTACAAGCGTGCTCGTGTTTACCAGGGGGTGACACTGGAAGGCCTTCGCCTTCCACACGTCCCGATCCACGACGAGATCGACGTTGCGGTCCGGGTCGTTCACGACCGCAAGCATGGACACGGATCCGGGCTCGATGCCGAGGTGCTGCTTGAGGCGATCGGGTGATGCCAGGCCCAGCTTCGACAGGCCAAGGACCTTGGAAAGGGCCTTGAGGTCGACGTTCTTGTCCTGGCCGACCACGACGAGGACGTGGCGATTGCCCGACTTGTCGCGCAGGAAGAGGTTCTTCGTCTTCGCGCCGGGCAGGCGCGGAACCAGACGCTTGGCCTCTTCCACGGTGTAGACAGGGGGATGGTCGGTGCGCTCGTACTCGATGTCGTGCTCGGCGAAGAAACTGTAGAGGTCCATGGGGGCCTCCATTGGTGCACAGTGGGTGTCTTCAGAGTGCCGCAGACAAGACCACAGACGACGGACCACCCGACCACGGGAGAACCGGCCTCGCGGCACATTGGCGTCGTCCGTCGTCTGTCGTCCGTGGTCGAGGTAACCCGGTCACGTTACGATACGACGCCGCTCCTTTCTACGCAACCGTGGCGGCTACGAGTAGTAGGTCGCGTATCGCTCCATCGCGTCCATCAAGGCCTGCGCATTCTCCAACGGCATGCCGGGGTACATGCCGTGGATCATCATCAGCCCGCCTTCCTTCGAGCCCAGCTTCTCGACTTCCTCTCTGATCAGGGCATCGATCCGGTCGGGCGTGCCGAACACGGTGATGTCCTGCCGGTCAATGTCCAGTTCGACGCAGTACCTGCCGGTCAGGTTCTCTGCGATCCAGTCGATGCCGTTGACCAGGTCCTGCAGATTCAGAATCTGCACACCCTCCTCGATCAGGTCGGAGGCCAGGTCTCGGATGTCTCCGTCGGAGTGCATGTGGATGATGCACCCGGCCTCCCGCGCCGGGGCCATCAGGCGGCGGTAGGTCGGCTTGATGTACTTGCGGAAGTGCTCCGGAGACAGCATGGGACCCACCTGCATGCCCAGGTCCTCCGGGTAGCTCATCCACTCGACGCCGAGGTCCATATACCGGCGGACGACCGCCATGTTGAAGTCCTCGACCATCTGGATCAGATCGAGGAGCCTGGGTTCTCCATCCGCCATGTCGTAGATCAGGTTCTCGTAGCCACGGATGTAGTTGAGCGTGAGGAAGGTGTGCCCGTGCCTGAGGGAGCCGGTGACCAGACGTCCCTCCCGTTTCGACCGCTCGATCCACTCCGCCACCTCGTCCCAGTTCACAGGCCCGATCCCTGAGACGTGCTCGGGGTCCGGGGGAGCATATCCATCCAGGTCGTTCCAGGTCTCGATCGGGTGCTTGATGATGGCCCCGGTCAGGCCGCGTATTCTCGTCTGCCAGACGCAGCCCCAATCGTCGGTATAGGGTTCGAGGGCACCGGAGATAGTTCGGGTCCTCTTGGGAACGGAGAAGGTGCCCGCGTCGAAGCTGGGGAACAGCATGGGATGGGAGGCCATGAGGTCTACCAGAGCACCGTGGGGATAGCTGTCCCAACATGCGCCGTTGATGGTGAACCGTACAGGAATGTGGTCGGGGCGCTCGAATCGGACGGCGCGGAGGACGTTTCTACGTGGGGTCATAGCGGTAGCCTTCAGCGTTCAGCAGTTCCTCCTCCGCCAAGCTACGGAGGACAGGCAGCTGTCAGCAGAGGCAGAAAAGGCAAGCGCGCAGTCGTATTGGGTTTGGTGTTCTGGCTGATCGCTGAGGGCTGACAGCTGATGGCTTGAGAGCGAAATCCGACTTGCGCGGCCAGCGGGAGAGCTACACAGTGACTCCGTACCGGTCCAGGGCGTCCGCAACGAATTCCTTCCAGACTCCTCTGGGTTCCCAGAGCAGGCTCATCGTGCGCTTGGCCTCTTCCGGGTCGAAGCCGAGGTGGATGATCCTGTAGAGATAGACGAAGGCCGAAACCCGCATGTTCGCTGCGCAGTGAAGGAAGACCCGCCTGTGCTCGACGGCCTTCATCACGGAGAAGAACAGGTCCAGGTTCTCCTGCTCAGGGGCGTGCCAATCCACGGGGATATGGATGAACGACATGCCCATCGAGGTCACCAGCTCGTCCTCATTCGGTACCGCCGTGGCCGAGTCGATGTTGATGACGACCTCGTATCCCTCGGCGCCGACACGCGCGAGCTGCTCGGCCGTGGGTTGGCCGGCCGTTCCCAGATTGTCGGTGACGGCAAGGAAGCCCTTGACATCATTGAGCGATTCTGCAGACACTCTATGGCCCTCGTCGCAGAGGTGAGACGTCAGATCCTCCTTCGCTGGCGGTGCCAGCTTCGGAGGCCAGGCGTGAAACGTGAGACCCTCCTCCGCCAGCACGCTGACTACGGAGGGCAGGTGTGAGACGGAAAGGCAAAGCGGTACTGGCGGTACGCTAACGTTTGGTCTTTTGGCGTTTGCGTGTGCCCATGAGGTCGCCTTTGTCTGCTGCAGCGGCCATTCTGCGGGCCTCGGCCCTGTCCTTCCTCAGCTGGGCGATCGTCTTGGTCTGGAGGCGAGCAGCGCCCTGCACTGAACGAGTGCCGAGTCGTTTCTCGGAGGCGAGACGCCGCCGGGCCTTCGGGATTTCGCGCCTGTACTGGGGCAACCACCTGGCTTGGGCGACGAGCATCTCGTCCACCATCTGAGAGATCTCGGGGGGATCGCAGACAGCGCCGACCAGGGGATCCATCATGAAGGCCTGTTTCAAGAGGCCCACGTCGGCGTGGACCGCTGCTCCAACGGCCAGACGTTGAACGCTGACCGATGCGTTGCAGACCGCCGCGCATCCGAGGGGCAGGTCGCCGACTCGGGGGACGTTGATGCCGTTTCGGTCGACGTAACCCGGCACCTCGATGATGGCATCCTCCGGCAGGTTGGGAATGCAGCAATCGTTCCTCACGTTGAAGTGGCCACGGTAGACCCGCCCGGTCTCGAGGGCTTCGATGATGTAGCTGCCGTGCTCGAGAGATCGGGACTCGGGCGTGAAGCGTGGAGCGTCGGCCTTCAGCCAGTTGGGGAAGTCGGTCTTGAACCAGTTGCGCCCTTCGGTGCAGACCCGGAGGTAGCCGCCCGTTTCGCCGTCGATCCAGCGGCCGAGATCGATCCACTTGCGGATTTCTCTCGGACGTTTGCGATACCAGGGCAGATACTCCGAGAGGTGGCCGTTCGATTCGGTGCTGTAGTAGCCGAAGCGGCGCAGTACGTCGATGCGGA
>JASLMQ010000841.1 GCA_030746455.1 Candidatus Latescibacterota bacterium | reverse complement strand
GTCTGTCGTCCGTGGTCGTCTCTCTCCTGCCTCCCGAAGCTCCGGTCAGCCGCCGAACGCAATCTCCACCATCCCATAGCACCGCAACCGCTTCACATCCACCTCCACCGCCACCCGTTCGCCCTCGTCTCCCACATTCAGCTCAACGGGCGCCTCCGCCTCCGGATCGTGCCACCGCGCCGCCACGGGCTTCCGGCCCTCAAGGGACTCCGGCTTTCGCGCCTTCAGCGTAACCGGCGCAGCGTGATGGCTCGGCAACGGAATCGCGTCGCTGTGCCCGACCGTCGTGCCGGGCACAACGTCGAGCGTCTCTGCGGTGTTCACGAGGTGTACCACGAGCGACTGTCCGTCGGCGCTCAGGAACGCCGTCACCGTCACGTCGCGAGGCAGGCCGTCGGCCTGCAGGTCCGGGCCGTCCGGCAACAGCCCCGCCAGGAATCCTGTCACGTCTCTCCACACTTGCCTATCCGAGGCACTAACCGCGTGGAACGGCACGCGGATCTCGTCTTCCTGCCACCGGTCCGCATTGTACATGGACTCGAACGGCTCCAGCCCCCAGTCCCCGGCCAGGAGCGCCAGCCGGCCTTCGCCCACCGGCTGGACCACGCCTTCCGCGCCGTCCTGGGTCCACTCCGCACGGTACAGACCCCACACCTTTGCCAGAAAGTCGGGCGGCCTGGTGATTCCCTTCTCGTCTCGATCGCCCGACCGTCCGGTCATCACCAGCGTCCCGCCGTTCACCACGAAGGACCGGAAGGCCGTCCACTCCTCGTCGGACAGCATCACTACCTCGTTCAGCACCACCACCTCGAGAGAACCCAGCCGCTCCAACTCCTCCTGGTGAAACAGGTCGAATGGCACGTTCCCGCGGTAGCAGGCCTGCATCCACGCCTTCATCCCCCGAAGGCTTCGGGCTTCCGCCTGCCCGTACAGGTTCCGGGTCGTCCGGGAATCGTAGAAACCGATCCGCGCGATCCGTTGCTGCCCTCTCAGAAGCCGCGCGTGCTCCCGCTCGAAGGCCCGAAGCTCTCGTTCCTCCTCGTTCATCGAGAACCCCTCGGGCGTTGCCAGGTAGAGCACCCCCCAGCTCATCGCAAGGGCCCACGTGAATTGCATCGAGTCGGGACGATCGGGATAGAACATGGCCATCGCCGGGATGCCTCGCCACCGGCCCACCGCATACCGGTGCCAGGCCTCCACGGCCCACGCCGACCATGAGTACCGGATGATCGTCGAGAAACAGCACTCCTGGAAGACCCAGTCCAGGTCGGGGAGCGCCTCCAGCGTGTAGGCCGTCCAGTTCCGGCTCAACGCCGTAGACACGTAGTTGGGGCGAAGCGGCCTCAGTCCCAGACCGTCGTAGTGGGCCTTCACCGCGGCGTGGAAGTCCTCATTGGACCGGAAGCGGAAATCCAGCCACGCCACGTACGTCGGATCGTCGGTGTTGCCGTGCCAGGCCTCCCAATCGCCCCCCGGGGACGGCATCTCGTACCCGGTCTGGTCCGCGTACAGGCTGCGGCAGTGGCCGCAGGCGCAGGAGTGCCCCTCCGCGAACCACTGCACGTCGTCGGTCATGATCCCGTCCACCCCAGCCGCATACATCGTCTCCAGGTACTCGCAGTAAGCCCGACGATAGTCCGGGTTGTTGAAGCACAGGCACCATCCCCGGTAGTTCGACCGTGCCCAGGACCCCGTACGGCCGTCGATCTGGCGGAAGGTCGAGAACGGCACCCCGTTGATCTCCGGATCCGCGGTGGAATCCTCCAGCA
Source organism: Candidatus Latescibacterota bacterium (assembly GCA_030746455.1). The sequence continues at coordinate 626 of JASLMQ010000841.1, read as the reverse complement.
GGTGCGGCCACGAGGCCCGCGTGGATCCTCGAACCTTGAGAATCCGGTCCATGTAGTCCACATCGTCGTCGTTCAACGGGTTGAACGTCAGGTGGGAGGAGTGGTGCTCGGTCACCCGGATCTCGTGTGCGCGACAGGCCTCCACCACGCGGGCCAGCGCCTCCGCGATCGTGTCCCAGTGCCGGCGGAAGGACCAGCGGAAATGGGTGCAGCTGAACGTGATCACGTGGTTGATCCCGGTCTCCGCCAGCGCCTCTGCCTGACGGTTGAGATCCCTCCGCGACGCGTGGAAGATCTCGTGGTCGTTATACCAGAAGAAGCCGAACCGGGTGTCCCACGGATCCATCGGTGTTGTCAGCGGCTGTGGCATGCACGATTCTCCTTGACTCCACAGAGCGCAGGGCTGAACCCCTGCGCTCTGCTGGGTACCCGGGCCACTTTGATCTGGAGCCCCGCCCTACGGGGCTTCGTGCCTCTCCAGCGAGGGGATTCATCCCCTCGCTGGTGTTCGAGGCCCGCAAACACAAAGTACACCCATCTCCTACCCCCTGCAAGCCCATTCCCCGTCCAGGGCCCTTCCCGGGCGAATTGCTTGACCTTGTAGGGCCAAACGGGTAACTTATTCC
>JASLMQ010000840.1 GCA_030746455.1 Candidatus Latescibacterota bacterium | reverse complement strand
ATCTGCGACCTCGACGGACTGCGGTCTCTCCTGGAGGCCCACGGCATCGATCGAGTGGTGCACCTGGCGGCGCGGGCGGGGGTCCCGGCTTCGCTGGAGCGCCCGCTGCTATACGAACACGTCAACGTCCGGGGGACGCTCACGGTCCTGGAGGCGTGCCGGGACGCGGGCCTGCAGAACCTGCTGGTGGCCTCGTCCTCGTCGGTGTACGGCAACAGCCCGCGCGTTCCGTTCCGCGAAGACGACCCGGCAGATCGCCCAATCTCCCCCTACGCGGCGACCAAACGCTGCGTGGAGCTTCTCTGCCACAACTACCACCACCTCTACGGCATCCCTATCACGTGCTTCCGTTTCTTCACGGTCTACGGGCCGCGTCAGCGGCCCGACATGGGCTTCCACATCTTCGCCCGCCACATCGCAACGGGGAAGCCGATCCGTATGTTCGGTGACGGCACCACCCAGCGCGACTACACGTACATCAGCGATATCGTGGACGGTCTGGCCGCGGCGGTGGACCGGCCCCAGGCCTTCGAGATCGTGAACCTGGGGAACACGAAGACGGTATTGCTGAGCCGGGCTCTCGAGCTGGTTCAGGAGGCGATGGGACAGGAGGCCCTGGTCGAGCAGCTGCCGGAACGGCCGGGTGACGTTCGGCTCACCAACGCGGACGTGACCAAGGCCAATCGTCTCTACGGCTACGAACCCCAGGTCGACGTGGAAGAGGGAATACCCCGGTTCGTGGCATGGTTCACCCGAGCGCGCGAGGACGGGATCCTCTGAACGGCTCGACCACCGGAAACGGCGCAGAGATGCGCCGGACAGCGGATGCCGGGTGAAGCCGCTGGACAGCCGTCTCGTTTGTCAGTATATTCGCCGAGCAGAACCTTCTTCCTCCCCCGCACCACCTCCCCCGTCGATCCACCACCCGGACTCGATCGCTGCCGTGTACCGCCTTCTCGCCTTCATCACCGGAGCCGCCCTTCTGGCGCTGGCGGGATCCTTCTCGCCCTGTGTGGCTCAAGCGGATGACGATGCGGTGTCCCTGTTCCAGGACGGACGCTTCAAGGAGGCTAGATCTGCCTTCTTGCATCGGCTCGAGCTATCCCCCGACGATCCCGAGGCACTCTATTACCTCGGCCAGCTGGTCGCCGAGGCGTCCCGGTCGAGGCAGTTCCTCGAGCGTCTGATACGGGTTCATCCCGGGCACCGGCTGGCAAGGGATGCGGCCTTCGATCTGGCGGAGGCGGACTACGCACATCCGGCGGGCCGCTATCTGAGCGCCAGGAGGCGATACCGCGATTTCCTGAGTGCGTATCCCGACAACGCTCTTGCTGCAACGGCGCTCTATCGGATCGGGCTGACCTATCTGGTGGTCCACGAGCCCGACTCGGCGATCGTGGCGTTTGACGAGACGATTGATCGGTTCCCTGAATCCGAGGTTGCGGCCCTCGCGCGGCTGGGAGGCATCCAGGCGCAGATCCAGCGCGGGGAGACGGGAGCGGCCCTGCGGGCGGCCCGGACGCTCCTGGCAGACAGCCCGGGTCCGGTGGAGGTCGCGATCCGCGGTCTGATCGCCGACCTAGAGAAGCAAGAACCCCCGGTTGGCGAGGCCGAACCGGAAGATGGACGGAAGCCGGGGCCCGGACGGTTCTGGGTCCAGGTGGGGGCCTTCCGAAACGTGGCCAACCTGCAAGCCCTCCAGTCACGGCTGGAGGAGGCGAACTACCCCGTGAGGGTCGAGGAGAGAGGGGATCTGAAAGTCCTCTTGACGGGACCTTACTCCGACCAAAGTGAGGCAGAGGCGGCGGAGAAGCGGATCGAAAACGACGAGGGACTCAGCTGTCGGGTGGTGAAGAAGCACCCCCGCCAGCCCTGAGGAAGACGCGATGGCCAAGACGCTGACCCCGATGATGGAGCAGTACATGCGCTTCAAGGAGGCGCATCCCGACTCGATCCTGCTCTTCCGCATGGGGGACTTCTACGAGACCTTCTACGATGACGCCAAGGAGGCCTCGCAGCTGCTGGGCCTCACGCTCACCACTCGCAACAACGGCCGGGCGGAGGAGGTCCCGCTGGCTGGCGTGCCCCACCACGCGCTGGACACCTACCTGGCCAGGTTGATCCGGGCAGGCCGTAAGGTGGCGATCTGCGAGCAGATGGAGCCGCCGCAGAAGGGAAAGGCCGTCGTGCGCCGTGAGGTGGTGCAGGTGGTTTCCCCCGGTACCGCGCTCACGGACGATCTGCTGGACCAGAAGCGGAACAATTTCCTGGCCGCGCTGTTCGTCGAGCAAGACCGGGCCGGGCTGGCGGTCACCGATCTGTCGACCGGGGTCTTCAGGGCGTCGGAGCTGGACGAGCCGGATCTGTGGGACGCGCTGGAGCGGATCGGTCCCGCCGAAATCGTGGCGCCGAGCTCCTGGGCCGATGCCCACGAGGCCGTCTGTCGGGACCGCCTTCCGGGGATCCTGGTGACGCGCCAGGAGGACTGGACTTTCGGGCGCGCCTATGCGTACGACACGCTCCTGGAACACTTCGGGGTCTCCTCGCTGAAGGGATTCGGATGCGAGGGGCTGGAGGTCGGCGTGAGCGCGGCAGGTGGCGTCCTCTGCTACCTGAAGGAGAATCAGAAGGGCGCTGTCTCTCACATCACGCGAATGTCGCGTGAAGAGAACCGGTCCCACATGGTTCTGGATGTGGTAACCCAGCGGAACCTGGAACTCGTGACGTCGATCCAGGAGGGACGGCGCGAGGGCACGCTGGTGTCCGTGCTGGACCACACCTGCACGGCGATGGGCGCCAGGACCCTGCGCGGGTGGCTGTCCCGGCCCCTGATCGATATTGCGGCGATCGAGGC
>JASLMQ010000839.1 GCA_030746455.1 Candidatus Latescibacterota bacterium | reverse complement strand
TGGAGAACACGGCGGACTCCGACGGTGACGGGGTTGCGGACCTGCCGGCGATCGACCAGAACGATCTCTACATCGGCTTTATGGACCGGTTCGCGCCGACCGCGTCGGGCTCGCATACTATGATGGGGCAGTACTGGCGGGAAGAGCGCGATTTTATCATGGATGATCAGTACCAGTACGACAATACGCTCAAGCTACTGTCTGCCTGGGACGGGGACCACCTGGTTTATGCCGCCAACTGGGACGACACGGGCGATCCGTTCTACGACGCCTTCGCGAAGTATCGGCTGGGGGAGCCCGAGGGCACCCTGATGTCGCCGCAGACCATCGGGATGTCGGTGATCGCGTATACGGACGATCCAACGAGCGCGTTCGCCTTCAACGCGAGGGATATCGGCGAGGGCTACGTGGTTCCCGAGGGGGATCAGCCGTTCGCGGTACGGTGGTGGGAATCCTACTCCAACGCGAATCAGACGGATCCCCGCGTGGACAACATGACCGAGGGTCAGATGTACTCCGAGATCATCGGTCAGGGGCGGATGATCGGGGAGCCGCCGGACTACGCGAGCGGCCAGTTCTCGATGCTCGTCTTCGGGCCGTATGATCTGAAGCACGGCGAGAAGCTGAAGATCGTTCTGGCGCCGGTAGGCGGCCATCCCGGCCAGGTGCTGGGGAACACGGACATGTGGGAGTGGGCGTTCAAGGGGAAGCAGGCGGAGCTGGGCAAGGGCCTGGACGCGCAGCGGCAGAACGTGGAGGCGGCCCAGTTCGCGTATGACAACGCCTACGACATCCCTGACTGTCCCCCGGACGTCAACTTCCGGACCAACAGCAGCCCGCAGGCCACGATGCAGTGCGAGTGGTCACCCAAGATCGAGAGTGCCGTGCACCCGGATTATGGGACCGCTGACATCGCTGGCTATCGCGTGTACCGGTCGGTGTGGTTCGACGTGGGGCCGTGGCAGCTGATCGCGGACTGGAAGGTCGGCGAGCTGCCGGACGAGACGGGCTACAAGGTCGCGATGACCGGTGCCGGGGACTACGAGTTCACGGACAAGAACTCGGTGGCCGGCTTCTTCTATCACTACAGCGTGCGGGCCTACGCAGACGGGCAGACGGCGTGGACGGCGGGCTCCAGCGACGCCAACACGCACCCACTGACAATGGCCGACCTCCCGGGCCACGTCGCCACGCACGTTCAGGTGGGCCAGGAGGGGGGCTTTTCCGCGCAGACGCAGCGGATCTATGCTGCTGAGGCGCCGTTCGCCGTTCCCAGCGCGCAGTCCGAGGCTTCGGAGGCTCGGATATGGGTGGTTCCCAACCCGTATATCGGCGTGGGTATCGGCCAGGTCGAGGGTCAGGAGTCGCACTCCTACGGTGGAACCCCCAAGATTCGGTTCGTCGGGGTCCCGTCGCACTGCCGCATCCGGGTGTTCTCCTCGTCAGGGCAGCAGGTGGCGAACATCAGGCACTTCGACCCCGCCAAGGGCGAGGCCGACTTCGATCAGTTCACGGAGTACTACATGGGATCCATCGCGTCGGGGGTCTATTACTACGTGATCGAGAACCTGATCGAGGGCGGGAACAAAGGCAAGCTCCAGCGAGGCACTTTCATGGTGATCCGATGAACGCGAGCGAAGGAGGAGAGGAACATGAGACATCTTAGAGCTGTCATCCTGCTCGCCGCGGCGGGGGTGCTCGTGCTGGCGCCTTCTGGCGGTGCAGAAGTCCTTGATTACGTCGAGTCCCAGTGGGATCAGCACAAGTATTCCGGGCTGGGTGGCGTGCAGTTCGTCAAGATCGGTCAGGGCGCGCGCGCCTCGGCGATGGGCGGCATCTTCTCGGCCAACGCGGACGACATCAATGCCGCATTTTGGAACCCGGCTGGGCTGACGGATATCCGCGGGACGGCGTGGACGGCGACGTACACGCGCTGGCTGGTGAACACCAAGGTGTTCTCGGCTGCGGCGGCGCTCAACACGGGCTCGGCCAGAGGCGGCGTGCTGGGCATGACCGTGATGTCGTATCGCCCGGAAAGCTTCGAGGAGACGACGATCTACCAGCCCAGCGGCACGGGTCAGAACGTGGACACGGGCGACATCGCCATCGGCCTGATCTACGCGATCAAGCTGACGGACAAGTTCTCCTTCGGCGCGCGGGTGTCGTGGCTCCACCAGACCCTGTTCACCTTCAGCGTGAACCATATCGCCATCGACCTCGGCACGCGATTCCACACGGGCTTCAGGAGCCTGCGCGTGGCGATGTGTCTGAGGAACTACGGGCCGGACATCGAGGTGCTGAGGCTCAGGGCCCTGATGCCGATGGCCTACAGCCTGTCCCTGGCGAGCGAGGTGTATGGCGAGAAGGGGGATCCCGCGTATCTGACCCTGAGCGCCGAGACCCTGTATGAAGCCGACTATTCGATGCGGTACCACGTCGGCGGGGAGCTCTGGCTGCAGAACATGATCGCCCTGCGGGCAGGCCACCGGTTCACCTACGTCGCCGACAGTTACAGTCTGGGAGCAGGTGTGAAGTACGACATCCCTGGCGGTAAGTCGGTGACGGTGGATGTGTCCTACTCGAAGATGGATTTCTTCGAGGCCCCGATCCGCGTCACCATCGGAGGTACGTTCTAGAACTCCAGTCCACAGAGCTCTGTTGAGTTCCTGGGTACGGAAGACACGCCGCATCCCGCAAGGGAGGGATGCGGCGTGTCTTCATGGCGCTTACACTGGCTCATCTGGGGACTTCCATTCCGGTTGCGACGCAGTGTCAGTAGTCAGGGATTTCGAGGCGTGCACTCGGGGTTTCCCCCCATTGCGGTCTTGCCGGCAGAGCGTACATTGGGGGGGCACGATTGAGGACGTAACGCTTTGAGAAATCAGTAGAAACGGCCTGTCTGAAGGGGGGCGGGGCCAGTTCAAAAGGAAGGTGCTCGGGGTCGCAAAACGGCGTGTTGATTGCGGCCCCTTATCCGTGGCGCGCCAGCCGCAAGATGTCAACTTTGCGGGTTTGGACGGGCCGGGAAAGTGAGGGCAGAGATGGGTCTGGACGTGGAGAAGTGGATCCGGTATCCCAAGATCGACGCCCACTGCCACGCGGGCGGTGGGGAGGAGCCGGGGGATTCGCTCGTGGCGAATCAGGAGCCGCTGGGCGTGAAGGAGATGTGGTGCTCGCAGCTCGTCGGCGGGGGCCGAATCGCGCCGATGGACGCTGTTCGCGAGCGGAACGATGCGGTGATGGGCGCGGTGACGCGCCACCCGACCCGCATCCGGGGGCTCTGCTTCGTGATACCTGGATACTACAATGAGGCCCTCGCCGAGGTGGAGCGCTGCCTGGATGCGGGCTTCATCGGCATCAAGCTCTACAACCAGTACAGGATCTGTGACCCCGCCGTCGGGCCGGTTCTGGACCTGGCCGCGGAGCGGCGCATTCCCATTTTGGAGCACGCCGGCTATCCCTCCGCACCGGAGTTCCGGGAGAAGCAGCCCCTGATCTCCCACGGGGAGCACTTCGCCGAGGCCAGCGAGAAGCATCCCGACACGATGATGATCCACGCGCACATCGGGGGAGGGGGGGACTGGGAGCGGACGATACGCGCCATGCGCTATGCCTCGCCCAACGTGTACTGCGATGTCAGTGGGAGCAACCTGGACGACGGGCAGGTGGAGCTTGCCGTGGAGGAGCTGGGCGCGGAACGGGTGCTCTACGGGTCCGACGGCACCATGAGCGGCTGCGTGGGCAAGGTGATCGACGCGACCGTTACGGACGAGGAGCGGGAGCTGATCTTCTGGGGGAACGCGGAGCGGGTTCTGGCGGCGCAGGGGGCGGAGCCCCTGAACCCGAGGGCGTAGGGAAATGCAAAGTGCAGAATACGAAATGCAAAGTGTAAAACGGAGAACCGTGAGATGCTGATCGATACGAATGCGTGGCTGGGGAGCTTTCCGTTTCGGTCGCTGAGAGACAATACGCCGGACACGCTGGTCGCACGGATGGACCGCTCGGGGATCGACAAGGCGGCGGTGTCCCAGATCGAGGCGATCTTCCACCGGAACGTGCAGCCGGCCAACGAGAAACTGACGAAGGACCTGGAAGGGCACACGGATCGCCTGATCCCGATGGCGACGATCAACCCGGCGTACGAAAAGTGGGAAGATGACCTGAAGGCGTGTCACGAGACGCTCGGGATGAAAGGGGTGCGGCTGTTCCCCGTGTACCACAACTACGCGGTCGACGGGTCCGAGGCGAAGGCCGCGCTGGAGGCCTGCAAGGAGAGGGGACTGCCCGCGTTCATCCCGGCGCGGATGGAGGACCCGCGCCAGCGGAACTGGATGGACCCCGGGCAGCTGGTGGATGCCAAGGGGGTGGCTGAGCTGATGAAGGCCGTGCCGGATGCGACGGTGGTGGTGTCGAACCTGCGGTACGGGTTTTCGCGCCTGCCGATGTGGCACGATGAGGAGGTGCGCGACAAGCCGTGGTTCGTGGACTTCTCGCTTGCGGAGTTTCACAACGACCTGGGGCCACTGAGCGAGGCGAGGGGCGGCTCGCACCTGGTCTTCGGCACCCACGTCCCATTCTCCTATCCGGGTGCCGCGCTGGTGAAGCTGGCGCAGGTGACGGAGAAGGTGGACGATGAGGCGAGGGAGGCCATCACGCACGGGAACGCGGAACGGATTCTGGGGATGGCGTGACGTCTTTGCGTTCTGTCGCCCCTTTGGGGCTGTGGAGTGGACTGGTTCGCGCGGTACCTGGGGCTTACGCCCCAGGCTATTCACTTACGCCCCTCCGGGGCTCAGGATCGCGGCCCCCACGCCTGGATGGCCTGGGTAGCTCTGGGTCTGCGACCCGACCCATCGGTTAGAGGAGACAATGGACCTGATCACCCTTCTTCTGGCACCAACCATCGCACTGCTCATCTTGCTGGCGCCCGGCCTCGCGGCAGCCGGTGAGGCGGTGCGGGACGAGCTGGCCCTGCTGATCCACATCGGATTCGACGGAGGCCCCGACGCGGATGGTGCACCTGGCACATTGGCCGCAGCCGAAGCCACGGACATCAAGTTCGCCGAAGGGAAGGTGGGGCAGGCCGCCGACTTCCGCGAAGGTGGCTGCGTGGAGTACATGGACCTGCCGGCGCTGAACATGGAATCCGGCACGCTCGAGCTCTGGGTGAATCCGGCCCACGATGCGAAGGAGATGGAAGACCACACCTACCTCCAGTTCCTGAAGGAGGATGAGTCCGGCGGGATCCAGCTCAAGTTCTATCACATGGAGATGGCCGCGCAGGTGCGGATGTGGTCGGGGGACCGGGTCCACAGGCGCTACGGCGGCGGCCACGATCAGGACCAGTGGAGCCACATCGTGGTGACCTGGGAGAGCGCCGATTCCGATGAGGCCGGGCTGCGGATCTACCGCGACGGCAAGGAGGGCGGCTACCCGGCATCCTACGAACCGGTCGATGC
>JASLMQ010000838.1 GCA_030746455.1 Candidatus Latescibacterota bacterium | reverse complement strand
CCGGCCTCGAGCTCGGCACGAGCGCACTCCAGGTAGAAGCGGCCGATCCTGTTGATCACCTGCCCCATCTCCTTGGGGTGCAGGCCGATCCAGAGCATCGAGTTTGCCTGGCCGATCAGCCGGGTGAGACACTCGGAGGGTTCGATCACACTTCCGTAGACGGGGAAATCACGCCGTAGTGAGGCAACCGTCTCGTTCCAGGGCGGCGAATCGCGCTCGAACCCGTCTCCCACCCCCGCGAGATGGTTGTCTCCGCCATCGTAGAAGCGCCGCGGGTCCGCAGGATCGTCGAATTGCGCGGCCTCCAGCTTCTCGAAAGTGTCGATCGTCCAGCCGCTCATCTCGGGCATCGGATAGGCGAAACGCTTACGCATGACCGCCCCGAAGCCTGTTCGGACCACCACCTCTTCATGCGTCTCCTCGAGTGTCTCGAAGGACCGGGTCCAGGGATCCAGGTTCGGCACGGTGACCCGCCAGTCCATGTCGTAGTGGACATACGGATCAGCGTCGTCCGGCAGTCCGAGCTCTCGGCGCCACCGCTCCACGAATGCGCCCCAGAAGAAGTCGCTGATGGGAACCCGGTCGGGCTCTTCGTGCCGAAGGGCGCTATTCATTCTGTCCAGCTTGGCCAGCGCGTCTCTCGTTCGTTCCATTCCTCTCAACTCCCTCCGCGCGGTATCTCCCAGGACCCGCCGCCCAGCTCACCTGGTTCGCGATCCGGTTGGCCGTCCCCAGCTTGACTTGGCCACCGGCCGAGGATATATTGCCTTGAGTGGCCCTTCCGGCCGAATACTCCACTCTTCAGGGTCGTTCGCCGTGCGGATCCAGTACCGCCCTACCACCTTTCCCGGATCGGCCAAAATCATGCGGCCAAATCGATCGCCAGCAGTCCCCCGACACTCACGCCCTCGACACCCGTTTCGCGCCCTCTGGCTCGCGGCCCTTGTTGTACCAGGCCTCGCGGGAGTCGGCACCGCGGCGTCGGATGAGCCCGTCTGGGAGTGCAAGGGCCCGCCCGGCGGCACGATCGTGGCGCTGTTGATCGATCCCTCGAATCCGTCAATCGCCTATGCCGGAACCCAGGGCAGCGGCCTGTACAAGTCCACCGATGCGGGCGCGACCTGGATGGCGATCAACGCAGGCCTGGTCACAAGAGATGTCTACGCCCTTGCTTGCGATCCGTCGGATCCGCAGATCCTGTACGCCGGTACCCGGGGTGGAGGCGTCTACAGATCCGCGAACGGCGGTTCCTCGTGGCAGGCGTCCAGCAAGGACATGGCCAACCTCTATGTCTATGCCATCGCCTGCCATCCGTCGAAGTCGAAGACCGTGTATGCGGCGACCCACGGCGGGGGTGTCTACACGACCACCGATGGCGGGCAGTCGTGGACAGAAGCCAATACCGGCCTCAGCGATCCGAAGCTTCTAGCGCTTGCCATCCCGGCTGAGGGTCGGGAGACCGTGTACGCGGGCTCGACAGCCGGAGTCTTCCGCACGACCGATGGCGGGAACACGTGGTTCCACATCGGGCTGATCGGCCAGGCCGTCCACGCCCTGGCGTGCGATCCCAGCGATCCTCAAACCCTCTACGCGGGGACCCTGGAAGGCACCTACAAGACAGCTACCGGCGGCTTCTCTTGGATCCGTGTCGGGGAAGGCATCACCCACCCTCGGGTCCTGGCGCTGTCGGTCGCCCGGAACGCCCCCGAGGTGATCTATGCGGGGACGCAGGGAGGGGTGTTCGTCAGTCCCGACAGGGGTGACTCCTGGGTGGAGGCCAACACCGGGTTGTCGAGCCGCTCGGTACAGGCCCTCGCAGTGGACCCCCTGGATCCCCAGACCGTGCTCGTCGGTACCCTCCGAGGAGTGCACAAGACCGTAGACGGTGGATCTCGCTGGACCGAGTCGAACGCGGGCCTGAATGCCACCGACATCCAGGCACTGGCGATGGACCCGTCGAATCCCCACGTCCTGCTGGCCGGGTCCACGGCCGGGCTCTTCAGCAGCGCCGATGCCGGGGAGTCCTGGGCCCTTGCGTCCCTTCCGGCCACGGGTGTGTTTGCAGCTGCATTCGACCGTTCGGTCTCCGGACGGGTATTCGCAGCTACCGCTACCGGAGGTATCTACGCCAGCGCTGACGGTGGAAACACCTGGACCCGGATCGCTGCCATACCCGACGGGGCAAGGCCCACATGCCTGGAGTTGGATCCCGGTCTACCCGGTGCCATTTACGCGGGAACGACCCTCGGTGTCTACCGTTCGCGTGACGACGGCCACACGTGGGATCCTGGTGGACTCGAGCACACGCGAGTTCTATCGCTGGCCGTTGATCCCTTCCCCCCCTACGACCTCTTCGCGGGCACGGCCGCGGGAATCTACAAAGCCGGCGGGAGCGGCCTCTTCTGGAGGCCCGTGGCCCGGGCGTCGGGACGTGTGGAAGCCCTGGCGATCCACCCCCGGAATTCCGGTATCGTCTACGGCGGCATTCCGGGAACAGGGGTGATCAAGAGCAACGATGGGGGCGAACTCTGGATCAGCAAGGATATGGGAGAGAATTCCAGATACGTCATCTCGCTGGCGATCGACCCGGTGAACCCCGATACCGTCTACGCCGGGACCCTCGGGGGCGTCTGCTTGACGACCGACGGGGGGTCGAGCTGGACGACCCTGCGGGACGGCCTCGTCAGCGATGTGGTCCTGTCGCTGGCCGTGGATCCGGACGAACCGGCAACGGTCTACGCGGGTACCCTCGGAGGCGTGTACAGGTCGAAGCCCAACCCGATCGCGTGGGACCCGTCCCAACTGGCCGACAAGAGAATTCTCTCGCTCCGGTACGACCCATCGGACCCGACGATCGTCTATGCGGCAACCTTCTCGGGCGTTCGGCGATCGACGGATCGAGGAGCGACCTGGAAGGAATCCAGCGCGGGTATCCCCGATCGCAGGATTCTCTCGATCGCCCCAAGCCACGCGGAGCCGGGCAAGGTCTACGCCGGGACCCAGACAGGCGTCTACGCCTCGGCTGACCACGGAATCTCATGGACGTCCATCGGCGTCGGTCTCGCCAATTCCAGGATCCAGGCCCTGGCGATCCATCCTACGGATCCGGACGTGCTCTACGCCGGGACCCCCGCCGGGGTTCACAAGTCCATCGACGGCGGCGCATCCTGGGTGCTGTCCAGCGACGGACTATCGGCCCCGGGTATCCGGGTTCTCGCTGTTCCACGATCGACACCGCAGGTTGTCTACGCGGGTACCTCTCTGGGCGTGTACAGGTCCCGCAACGGCGGGACCACGTGGCAGGCCTGCAACACCGGTCTCATCCGCCGTGACATCCACACGCTCGTCGTGGATCCATCGGGACCGGAGACGCTGTATGCCGCCACATACGACGGCGTTCACAAGACGGATGACGGCGGCAATGTCTGGACGGCGGCCATCACCGGCCTCGCCTCGCTGCGGGTCGCATCCGTTGCCGTCGATCCCTCGCATCCAAACCGGATCTACGCGGCCACGGCCGGCGGCGGCGTCTTCCTAAGCGAGAACGCGGCGCGAAGCTGGATCCCCGTTGGCCTCGGTGACACGATCGTCTACTCCCTGGCAGTTCCGACAACGGGTCCCCGGACCGTCCTGGCCGGCACCTACGGCAAGGGCGTGTTTATCGGCAGCGCGACGGAATCCAAGCCTCGCTAGGGGTCACGTTCCTGGGGCTGTAGTCTGTCCCGAGCGCAGCCGAAGGACCCCAGGCTATTCACTACCGCCCCTTCCACCTTCGCCAAGGCTTCGGTGGACAGGCCGGGGCTTCCGGTCCACCAATCCTTCCCCTTCTATGATAACGACGAGACGGTTCGGCTTCACGTTCTCGACCCGATCGACGATGCCCGACGGCCACCGTACCTCCACGCTGTCCACGCGATCCCGTTTCCCAAGCCCGAAGTGCAGCCGATTGCCCCTGGCCGACTGGTAGCTTACCGCCAGGTGCACGTCGTTCATCTGCCGAAGGTCCCCGGATGTCACGATTACCCGTGCTCCGACCCCTTGACGGTTCGACGCCGGCGATTGACCTGATTCGGCCCCCTGGTCGACGCGCGGGGTACCAGTTCCTCCTGCCAGCTCGACGGCAAGCCAGTTGTTCAGGTTCGCGCCCTCGTTTCTCAACAGGTCCGTGCGGTCCGCCACGTTCGATACGATGAGGTCGAGATCGCCGTCGTTGTCGATGTCGCCCGCCACCACGCCCCGGCTCGCCTTCCGAATAGCCAGCCCCGGTCCGAACCGACCCGACGCCTCCTCGAACTGCCCCCCACCGAGGTTCTCGAAGAGGAAGTTCGTCTGCTTGTAGGTGATGACATCCGAGATGATCTCGATGTTGTCCATCACGTGTCCGTTCGCACAAAAGGCGTCCGGATCCCCGTCGTTGTCGGCATCGAAGAACACCAGCCCGAACGTCACGGCGTGGAGCGTGGACGCCCCCATTCCGGCTCGGACCGTGCCATCCGTGAAGGTCCCGTCGCCGTTGTTCATGTAGAGGGTGTTCGTCTCCGCGCTCAGGTGTCCCATCAGGAAATCGAGATACCCGTTCCCATCCACATCCGCCATGTCCACACCCATGCTGGCCTCGGCATGCCCCATTTCGTTGAGCGAGGCGCCGGTCAGAAGCGCGATCTCCTCGTAGGTTCCGTTCCCCAAGTTGGAGAACAGGTAGTTCTCCATCGAGTCGTTGGCCACGTAGATGTCCAGGTCGTCATCGTTGTCGTAGTCGGTACCGATAACGCCCAGGCCTCTCGCGCCGGGTCGATAGAGCCCCGTCTCCTCGGTCACATCGGTGAAGGTCCCGTCCCCCTCGTTCCGGTAGAGCACGTCCGGCAGACCGGGATGGATGTCGGGATGGCAGTAGCCCAACACGTCCGTGCCGGGCAGGTAGCAGTCGCGCTTCTCGTCGAGGCGGAAGTGGATGTAGTTCACGACATAGAGGTCCAGATCTCCATCCACATCGTAGTCGAAGAACATCCCTGTGGTGGTCCATCGCGGATCGCCCACCCCGGCCTGCTCGGTTATGTCCACGAACGTGCCGTCGCCTTCGTTCCGGTAGAGCACATTGGGGCCGTAGTTCGTCACGTACAGATCGGTATCCCCGTCGTTGTCGTAGTCGCCCACAGCGCACCCGAGGCCATACCCGGGATCGCCGGCCCCCGATTCGAGGCTCACATCGGTGAAATGCCAGTCTCCGTCGTTCCGGTAGAGCCGGTTTCGTGGGACGTCCTCGGCCGTGGACCCCGGCAGCGGCGCGCCGTTCAGGAGGTAGATGTCCAGATCTCCGTCACCGTCGTAGTCGAACAGCGCGCACCCGGGACACATGGTTTCGACATCGTACTTGCTGCCGCCGGCCCCGTTGAAGTGGACGAAGTCGATTCCAGCCTCCTCCGTCACATCCACGAAAGACACCCGCTCTTCCTGGGCGGACAGCGTACCGGTTCCCGTATGAACCAGGGCGACCGCACAGAGCCCCAGCGCCAGTATACTCGTCAGGGAGCTTCGCATAGTCCTCAACGTCACGTTCGGGCCTCCAGTATCGTGCTATTCGTGGTGACCGGGTCCTGACGGTTCAGGGTCACCCCTTGTAGAACGTGCCCCCCCCCATCGACCAGAATCTCCTGGCCACAGATGAAATCGCCGAGTTCGCTGGCGAGAAACGCCGCGAGCCCCGCTATATCTCCCGGCTGCCCGCTTCGACCATAGCGGGCAGCACGGCGCGCACACCGTAGAAGACGGCCGAGAGATTGATCTGCACCGCATCCAGCCACGCCTCATCACTCCTCTCTTCGGCGGGGCCCGCGGTGTTCTGACCTACATTGACAACCAGGATGTCGATCGCCCCTAGATCGTCGAGGACCTGGCGGGCCGTCTGCGAGACCTCCGCGGGGCTGCGGGCATCGGACACGGCGGCCGTCACGTCACAACCCTCTGCCCTCAAGGCTTCGAGCATCGCGTCCAATCGTTCGCTGTACGCCGTGTTCCCGGTGTGCGTGAACACCACCCGCGCCCCGCAGCGGGCGAAGGACTCGGTGATTCCGCCCCCAATTCCGCGAGATCCGCCCAGGATCAGCGCCACCTTGCCGCTCAGATCGATCCTCAGCGCTTCACGCCCCCTTCGTCGCAGGACGACACGTCATCGAGCCTGAACAGCTGCCGTGCATTGCCGCCCAGTATGTTCTGTTTGTCTGTCACACCGATTCGAGACCCGAAGATCCGGGCCAGGTGGGCTCGGGAGTCGATCCACGTCAGGTCGCTCCCATAGAGCAGCCGCCCCGAGCCGACCTCGCCAACCACGTATTCCAGGAAGCCGTACGCGACGGGATCTCCTGCCGTGTCGAGCCACACGTTCGTGAAGGATCGTGCGAGCTGAACCGACTCCCGGTGACCTGTCGGCAGCCCACCCGAGTGGCCCAGGATCAGATCCACATCCGGAAACGCCTCCAGCCACTTCACGAACAGAGGGACCCACGAGAGCTTCTGGGACGGAGTCGCAGCGCTCCGGTCGTAGGAGTGGGTCAAGATCGGGACACCGCGTTCCTGTGCCACGCACCACGCCGGTTCGTAGGCGTCGTCGTCCGCGTAGAGGCCGTGAAACGAGGGGTGGATCTTGATCCCCACGTAGTGACATAGCTCCAGGAGACGCTCGACACGCC
>JASLMQ010000837.1 GCA_030746455.1 Candidatus Latescibacterota bacterium | reverse complement strand
CACCATGGAACAGGAGCCTTCCGCCGTTGAGGACCGCGATCTCCTCGCAGGTGCTCGAGATGTCGCCCACGATGTGCGTCGAGATGAGGATGGCGCGATCGCGGCTCAGCCGGCCGAGGATGCCCCGGAACCGGATCCGCTCCTCGGGGTCCAGCCCGACCGTGGGCTCGTCCACGATCAGGAACTCGGGGTCGGTGAGGATGGCCTGGGCGATCCCGAGCCTGCGCATCATCCCTCCCGAAAAGGTCCCGGTCCGCTGGTGGCGCACGTCGTAGAGCCCCACGTCCTGAAGGGCCTGGGCGACCCGTTTCTTGCGCACGCCGGCATTGTGCAGGCCGCCCAGCCGGGCCCGGTAGTCCATGAACTCCGATGCCGTGAGCTGCGGGTAGGCTCCGAAGTGCTGGGGCAGATAGCCCAGGCGCCTGCGCACCTCCACGCGGTGTTGCTGCAAATCCCAGTCATCGATGCGTACGCGCCCCTCCGTGGGCGTCATCTGGGTGGAAAGGATCTTGATCAGGGTGGTCTTCCCGGCGCCGTTGGGTCCCAGCAGACCGAAGGTCCCGTGGCGGATCTCGAGACTCAGATCCGACAGGGCGGGCGCGAGTCCGCGTCGGTAGACCTTTGTGACGTTGGATATCTCGATGCGCATCGCGAAGCCTTAGCCTTGGACCGCCAAGACCGGAACTACGAAAGACGCGAAAGAAGCCGGGGACATATGGTTGGCCCTTCGCGTCTCTGCGGGAGCATGCCTTACGCGAGGGGGGATTGGGCGGCGGGCGGAGGCAGGTTCTTCAGCACGAAGGTCTCGGTCCGTGGTGTGGGGCCTTCCGTCCGCCGCCCACCGTCCTTACAGATCCCTGTTGCGGTTTCCCCCTGATTGCCTGCGGCCGCGTCCCTGGCGCCCACCGCGCCGGGACTGTGCCTTCCTGATGCTCTCCTTGAGCTTCTCGACCTGCTTCTCGTTGAGCACCGTGGCGACCTTCTCCATCATCTCGGTGCGCATAGTCATCATCTCGGTGCGCATGGCCATCATTCTCTCGCGCATGCCCTCCCTGGAGCCCCCGCGCAGCTTCTTCAACATGTCCTGCTGCTTCCCGTGGATCACCTTGAGGACCCCGCGGAGCTTGAGCAGCTGGTCGTCGGTTACGCCGATCTCCTCGTTGAAGGCCAGGGACCCCAGGAGCTGCTCGGCCGAGGACCCGCCGCCCATCATGCGCCCGCCGCCCGGGCTCTGCCCTCCCTGTGGCTGTGCCATCGCGGGACCCGCGACGAGAAGGGCCAATACCAGTATGCACGTGGCAGACAGCAGTATACGTCGCATTGCGATCCTCCTTACCTGTGGTGTTGGGGTGGAGTTGGATACTATGCGTGGTGATACCAGTCGTTGTATGCGCCCTCGAGGACCTCACGGAGCTGGCTCTTGGCGCGGAACACGCGCCCTTTGGCCGTGCCGACGGGATAGCCCTGGGTGTAGGCGATCTCCTTGTAGGACAACCCGTGGATCTCCCTGAGGACCAGGGCTGCTCGATACTCCGGCCGCAGCACGTCCATCGCCCCGTCGAGCATCTCACGAATCTCGCGGCGAGAGACCCTCGAGTCGGGCGCCTCAGACGAGTCCATGGTGGCCACACCACATCCAACCGGCTCCTCGCCGCACGCGTCAGACCACAGCTTCAGACGCCTCTGGCAGCGGCGACGCCAGTCCAGACAGGTGTTCACGCCGAGCCTGTAGAGCCAGGTGTAGAACCGGGCCCCCCCGCTGAAGCCGGCCAGGTTTCGGTACGCCTTCAGGAATACCTCCTGGACGAGGTCTTCGGCGTCGTCGCGGTTCCTCACCATCGAGTAGACCGTCTGATAGATGCGCGACTGGTGGCGCTCGACCAGCTCTGAAAAGGCCTCGGTATCTCCGTTCCGACTGCGTTCCACGAGGTCGTCTTCTGAGACCTCGACCGGTTCGGGCAACTCTTCCACCAGCGGTTCCATGGTGATCTCTCGGAAGGTCGGCGATGTTAGGGCGTCAGGCCGACGGGCGTGCCCGTCGACCCCGGCTTTCGGTTGTAATATCGCCGTTTTCCTGCCGCCGGTCTGTAGGCGTTGTGTGTCCAAATGTAACGGTTTGTAACTGCCCGGTCCAGGCCACCCGTTCTACCAGGTGAGTCAGTTTGGCGCAGCCGGACACACCGGGAGGTGAGCGCGCCGCGTCTGGTGAGGGAATACGAGGTTGAAGGCTGGGGCGGTCCTCGTCCGGAGACGACAGGCTGTGTGAGTACCGCTCAGTGCAACGGCCCGCTCGACGGACGGCTGGGTCTGCCGGCACCGGCCCGCGTCTCGCGTGAAGAGCTGCCCCGCCCTGGCTGCCCACAATATCTGCGTCGTTATGACGCATGACGTCGTCTCTGTCGCGTCAGAATGACGCGTACGGGTCCTGACTGGGTTCCCGCTCTTGGCGCTGCATTCGATTCCTCATCCCTATGGGTTCCAAATGGTTAGGAAGCCCGTGTGGTCCTGGCGCCCGTGACTGGTACGAGCTTTGCAGCCATTCGATAGAGCCCGCCATTGTCGCGGGTCGCACATGGGACATAGGAAGGGTATCTGTGCCTCCTTCGTGTACGTCGTGAGAGAAGCACCGCTCTCCTTGTGAGAGCGCTCCGAGTCCTCCTCAAACTCGAGCTCTGTCTTCCTTACCGATGGAGATGGAGGGGGCTCAGATGCCTTTCGGACCTTGAGGGGTTAAGGATTAGCGAAGCTATCCGTGCTCAACAGAGGTGCAGGATGGACACCAGTGCCGGGCAAGAGTGCCGGGCGTCGGGCCGACAGGTCTGCGCATCGGTCTCCTGGGCTCCTCAGGGGAGGAGTCTATGCTCCGGGGCTGTTCACTTTTCCGCTTCCCGGATGGATCTCGGGACATCCGGGATGGGGTTTGAGGCGGCTACGATCCACCCGAGAGGAAAGGGGGTGATAGGGGAGCCTCCGCAGTCGGGAGGGGTGGTGGGTGCGTTTATAGACCGACGCGAGGTGCCGGGTGAAGGAGAATGCGTCGCAACGTAATTCATCTGAGGAGGTACGATTGTGAGAACAGCTAACGGCTTTTACACCGCAGCAGTGATATTGGCCCTGCTGATAGCGCTGCCCCTTTCGGGCGCGTTCGCAGGGTCGACCGGGAAGATCACCGGCCGGGTGATCGACAGTAGCGGCTCGCCTCTTCCGGGTGCCAGTGTGGTGATCGAGGGCACTCAGCGGGGCGCGATCG
>JASLMQ010000836.1 GCA_030746455.1 Candidatus Latescibacterota bacterium | reverse complement strand
CTCGCGCAGCACGTCTTCGGGAACGGCGTCCAGTCGGTGGAGGCCATGGGACCCAACCCGCTCAGCTTTGTCCACCTGAACTATGGAGATAGGCGCGACCGGCCCACGCACGGCGTCACCCTCAACTGCGACACCGGCCTGACGTGGCACTGCGCGATGTATGTGAGCGCCTTCGGGTCTGAGGGAGCCATCCATTCGAGCCCGATCGGGGACTTCGTCTTTCCGAAGGGCGCAGCAATCAACATGAAGCTGGCGAAGAAGATGGTCCGTACCGGCAAGACGCCAGTCCCCTACGAGGACATGCTCGAGAACATCGTCGTGGCGACGGCAGGCCGCAAGGCGCAGAAGCTGGGCCGTACGGTGGCGCTGTCAGAGGTGTAAGGCTGCCTCCCTCCCGGATGCAGACAACAAGAGAGCACATCAAGGCTATTGCGGGGCAGCGGTTGGCCTCGATACAGGTTTCGTGCAGCTCCACCCAGGAGGACCGTCAATGCACGAGGAATCGATTCGGGACCGTATGTGGCTGTTCGCGTGTGTTGCTGGCTCATATGACAAGTGGACTCGAAACTGGATACAGGAAGTGGGTGACCAACCGGTGAGGGCACAATGAGACTCAACTCGAATGAAGCCGTTCTGCTCCTGGGCGGCCTCTGCCTCTCTGCAGCGCTACTCTTTCTCAACTGCGGAATCGCTCAGGCCCAACCCCGCACGGTCTACAGACCCGCCGACATCGAGAACGCCCGCGAGAACCTGAAGCGCTACGAATGGGCCCGAAAGATCGCGGCCAGATGGGAACGCGACGTCGCCTTCTCGTTAGAGCAGGACCGGGCCTTCTTCGAGGGTCTGATCCCTTCTCTCACGCCCGGCACCCGGTACGCTCAGAACTGTCCCCACTGCGTCGGGGTGCAGTCGTTGATGGGGAATGGCCGTTTCCGGTGGAGTGTCCGAACGCCGGATCAGGTGAGCTGTAGGTACTGCCGAACGGTCTACCCCAACGAAGCCTACCCGGAAACCGGGGTGCTGGAGTGCCCCCGGATGGGGCAAACGTTCACCTACTACGAGACGCCAGAGGAGAAGGCCGACCCCGAGCGCAGGAACGAGCATGCCTTCAAGTGGCTCGGGAACCGCCCCACGATGACGAGCTTCAGCGGCCTCATCCGCTACAACAGGGCGAGCTGGGCCTGGGGGCAGGCGCTCAAGCTCGCAAAGCTCCACGCCCTGACGGACGACATCGCCTGTGCCGAACGAGCCGCGTGGATCCTGGACCGTTTCGCCCGGGTCTATCCCAACTACCTTTACCACTCCTACGATGGCAGCGTCGCGGACTGGCCCCCTGCGGAGGTCGCCGCCAACATGGGTCGCCATGACTCAGCGGGCGGACCTCGCGGCGGGCGTTTCGCGAGCCATGTCGTGCGGCATGCCTACGGACTCAACCGGTACGACGACCACTCGACCCTCCACAAGGGGTTCTGGGGCGCCGGACGTCTCAGCTGCCACGGGAAGGGCAGCGACGCGGGCCCGTTGACAGCCCTGACCGTCGCCTTCGACCTCATCCGCGACGTGCGGTACCCCGATGGAGGTCGCATCGTTGATGAAGACGTGGAGCGACGCATCGTCGACAACCTGATTGCCGCCGGATGCACGGACATGGAGAACTGGGATTCCCTCAGTAACAAAGGAACCGCCGTGTTGGGTCTCTCTGCCGCCGTGGGACGGCTTCTCGAACAGCCAGAGCGGGTCCGGCGCGCCCTGGGCGGCTTCAATCGCATGCTGGAGGGCCGGTACCACTTCGACGGATTCTACTCGGAGTCCCCAGCCTATGCCGTTCACAATCTCTCCAACACACGTGAGCTGCCCGATCTGCTCTTCGGCTATACGGATCCGCCAGGCTACCAGCCAGAAGACGGACCGCGACTGATCGACCATAACCCGTTCGCGGAGGGCCGATTCAGGTTGGCCCTCGAATCCCTGATACGGATGCTCGCGCCGGGGAACCATCTTCCCGTGATCGGAGACACGCACCACGAGACCCGTCTCGACCTCCTCTGCGCCGATGTCCTGGCGGCTCGCCTCGGAGGGCGCTATGCCGGCGTCCTCGAGGCGATTCAGGGCGCGCCGCTGTCGGCAAAGGGCTCCGAGTATGCGCTGTGGTACCGCCCGCCCGGTCTCGAGCCGGAAGGTTCAGCTGCTCTGCCCCTGCGCTCCGAATGGTTCCCGGGATGGCACGTCGGGGTCCTGCGCGGGGGCCGCGAGAAAAACGATACGGCGCTCTTCCTCAACGGCAACGAGAACCGCTGGACCCTTCGCACCGGGCACCGGCATCACGACATCCTGAGCCTCAGTTTCTACGCCTTCGGCGAGGAGCTCGTTTCGGACCGCGGCTACTTCTCGGGGAGCGGCTACCGGTTGAAGGACGGCCGCCGGGGCCAGGACTGGGTGCGAAGCGCCTTTTCACACAACCTGGTCGTGGTGGATGAGCAGGACCAGGCCAGGCGATCTTGTGGCTCCAGTCTCGAGCTGTTCGGCGTGAGTCCCGGCATCGAAGTCGTTCAAGCGTCTGGCGTCGATGTCTATCCCCAGTGCAAGCAATATCGCCGAACCTGCGCTCTGGTGGGAACGCTCGGGGACCCGATCTACGCCGTCGACATATTCCGGGTCGCGGGCGGGCAGACCCACCAGTACGGCTTCAACTGCAACGGTTCGCTGGTCAGTTCCGATCGAGCCGATTCGGCATTCCGCCCGGCGGAGCTGTCCCCCGTCTGGACCAGGTGGCTCCGCAACGCAAAGGCCTTCAGGCCCGAAGCCCCGAGCACCTTCACGTGGCAGCACGGGGACGTGAAACTCGATCTGCTCGTGTTGAACGCCAAAGAGTCGCTCGAGCGGGTCGTGGTCGCCGATGCCCCCGGGTGGAGGCGCGCCCGGCCCGCCGAGCTCGAGAAGCCCCCGATTCAACAGGTCCTTGTCGAGAACCGT
>JASLMQ010000835.1 GCA_030746455.1 Candidatus Latescibacterota bacterium | reverse complement strand
TGTCTGACCGTGTAGGGGGGCTTATCAGGGACGAGATGGAGTTCGCTGGGCCCAGGGCCTCGGAGGATGTGAAGGCCGCACAGCTCGGCATCACGGAGGTCGTCAGGAAACTCAAGGGGACCGGGCAAATCACGTGGCCGCAGCCGGCCAAACGAAGTGCGAAGCGCAAACTCGGCAAGGAGTACCTGGCAAAGAAGCGGGAGACGAGAGCCCTCGCCAGACGCCCACTTCACGAGCTCAGTCTGAAGGAAGTCAACCGGTTGTTCGTCGGCCTGGCCGAGATCGCCCGGCGGGAGGGCATCCTGGCACTGGACTCGGTGATGAAGGGCGCTGGGGACCGGTTCATGGCCGCCGGTATCCGCCTGGCGACGGATGGCACGGAGCCGGAGCTGATTCAGGCCATTCTCGGGACCTGGATGGAGTCGCTGCTCAGGGAGCAGGAGGTGAAATACAGAAAGACCCTCGAGGGGATTATGTCGATCCAGAGCGGCGACAATCCCCGCATTGTGGAGCAGAAGCTGGGGGTGCTCTATTGAGGGGAGCTGTGCCCTCCGGGCCTTCGGCCAAAGGGGCACTGGCTCCCGTCCCGGCTATGAGTGACGGCCCATCGGAGTGACTGCTGGCAAGCGCGCCGGGACAGGCCGGAGATGACAACCGTTGCTGGGCGGGGGAAGGAGCCCCGTAGGGGCGACAGTGAATAGCCTGGGGCGTGAGCCCCAGGAGGACATTGCGCCAAACAGTCGGGCCCCGGAGTGAGACTCCGGGGCCCTTCTACATCTGCCTTCGGCAGAAGCTATGATCCGCGGCGCGCGTCCACGAGCCACCGCACGAGCGCGGCGATGATTTCCTCGTTGTCGCCCTTCGACAGCCCAGGACCCGGATAGCTCTGATAGGGTTCGCCGATGATGCCCGAGTCCGCGACCGCGACGATCGCGCCGTGCGCCGGACACGCGGGTTTGGCGATCGCGAAGATGTGGCCCTCCGCCGGTTCTTGCGTCTCGGTATCGACCGCGTCCGGCCCGAGCGTGGCGATGGCCGTTGCCTCCGACCCATCGTTCGGCTCCACGCGGCAGCAGTTGTTGACGGCGAAGGAGAGATCGGGTTGGCAGCGCAGGCCGAGCGCCTCCACGGCAGGGGCAAGGAGGGGTACCCTCATCAGGGTTGGGCGTTGCCTGGCCCAGTACATCTCCGAGAGAAAGGTGTACCCGAAGTACGCCGCGAGCTTCGAGTCCTCAAGGGGATAGGGCTTGTGGTTGGAGAGGTGGAGGAAGCTGCCGCCGGATTTGACGAAGCCCGACAGGATATCCAGCTCCTCGGTTTCATACGGATTGTCCCGTGTGGGGGCCACAAGCAGGTCTGCACCTGAAAGCGCATCAGGCAACGCCTCGCGGGATGGGAAGACAGGGTTGATGCCAAGCCGCTCGAGCACGGCCACGAACCGCCTGAGCCGTGCGCCGTCCGTATCCTCCGTGTGAAGCCGGGATTGGATGTGGTTGGGCGCAAGGACCGCTTTCATGTGGTGGCCTTCCCCATCGATCGGGATGCCCAGAAAGCTTGAGCCTACGATCTACCCGGAAACGTCAGCTCAGCGATGCCTGACTTGTCCAGCTCTCCCTTCCCGACCTGAACCATTCGATCATACTGCTGCTTGGTCGCCGCCGCCAGGGGAAGGTCCAGCTGCGCTCCCTTCGCGAGCTCGAGGGCGATGCCCGAATCCTTCGCCGCGTGCTCGGCGGAGAAGTAGCACTCGTGATCGCGGTCGACCATATCCGCACCGTCGGTCTCAAGCACGCGCGAGTTGGCCCCCGTCTGCGCGAAGACCTCCTGCAGCACGGCCAGGTCCAACCCCAGCGCCGCGCCGAGACCGAGACCCTCCGCGAGCCCAGCCGTGTTGATGTTCATCACCATGTTGACCAGCGCCTTGACCTGGGCTGCCCTCCCGGCCTCGCCGATGTACCGCAGGTCGCTGCTCATCGCCGCCAGAATGGGGCGCACCCGTTCGAAGACCTCACGCTTGCCCCCGCACATCAGGTATAGCGTTCCCTCGCGTGCCTGTGTGATGCTGCTGGCCATGCAGCACTCCAGGCTGTCAGAACCGGCCGAAACGGCGAGGGCCTCCACATCGACGTGGACCTGAGGCGTAAGAGTCGCGCAGTTGACGAACACGGTGCCCTCGGCATCCGCCAGAAGGCTGTCGCCGCTCTCAGCGAAGATCTCCCGCATTGCGTTGTTGTCGCTCACCACCGTGATCACGCAGTCCGATGCGGCGGTGACCCCGGCAAGAGAGTCCGACCCCCGCGCGCCCGTCTCCTCCGCTACTCCGGCCGCGACCTCCGGGCGGGTGTCGTATATCGCGGTGACCTGGAAGCCTTCGTCCTTCAGACGCAGCGCCATGTTGGCTCCCATCCGGCCCACGCCCACGAAACCGATCCTGCATTCTTCAGTCGCCATCGGTCATTCTCCTCTATTGATGGGGTGCCTGAACCTGGTGCACCTCCTGATGTCCAGATGGGTACGGTATCCTAGCGGGGACGTGCCGCTTCCACGGTCTGGATGAGCCGAGCGGCGTTGCCCGAGAAGTGGTCCTCGATCTCCTGATTCGTCAGGCCCAGCATGTCGGCGACCTGACGTTCCTGGCGGAGCTGCTCGTAGACCACGAACGTCGGCGTCGGGTCGCAATGGGGGAGGGTGGGATTTCCTTCGTAGCCTTCCCACGCCTTCCCGTAGGTGATGTACTTCCCGCGAGCGCACCCTGCCACGATGTTGTCCGACCCGAACATCACCCGTTTTCGATCCTCGTGTTTCATTAAAAGGAAATGAGAGACGATATCGTTCACCGCCGAAGTGTCGTACCAGATGTTGGGCAGGTCCTTGTAGAATTCAATCGACTCCTCCAGGAAGAAGGCGTTGAACCCCCGGGCGCAGTGC
>JASLMQ010000834.1 GCA_030746455.1 Candidatus Latescibacterota bacterium | reverse complement strand
GGGATGACTGGCAGCACTATGTGGGACGGGTATCTCGCGTCGTGGTACACCCTCTGCTCGGCTACGGCCACCTCCGCGTCCATGCCCTGCTCATTCCCGGTATTCGGGTTCCGATCGTAGAGCGGGAAGTTGCTGCTCGTGATGTGGAGGCGGATCCGGTGTCCCTCGAGAAACACGTTGGCCGTCGGGAGGAGCTCGATCACGTACTCGCAGATCTCCCCCGGCGTCAGCAGCTTGGGTGGCTCCCAGATCGACTCCCGGAATCGGGCCCTTATGATGCCCTCCGTGAGGTTGTATGAGGTGCCGTCGGGATACACATCGATCAGCCGGACGATGAAGTCCGTGTCGCGCGCAGACGACGACGCATAGACCACCATCGTTACCGGGCCGATCACCTCCAGCTCTTCCGCCAGGGGGCCGGTCGTGAACACCAGGACGTCCTGACGACCTTCATTGGGCCGCTGGTCGAACGTCCCCACCGGGAGCGGTGAGGAGTGATTGCCCCCAATGGTCGGCACCGGATCTTCAGGGTCGTACACATACTGCGTCGGCGGCTCGTCTCCGGGCACTACCGTGCTGAGAGAACCGTCCTGCGCGCCGTCGCTATGGACATAGTACTCGGTGTATCGCGTCCCGTTGAGCGGCCACGTCTCCTCGGTTCGCCAGGTGTTGCTTCCCATCACGAAGATCCGGACTGGGGGTTCATCCGCAATTCCGGTGTCGATACCCCTGACCACCTGATCGAACCATCGCATCGCCAGCCCGACCTCGTCCTTAGCGGCGCTTTCGCCGAAGTCGCGCTCTTCGACCACCTTGTTGAGATGGTCGCACGGGTTGACAACCACCCGAATCTCATCCGTCGTCCCCACCTTGCGGAGCTTCTCGTAGTACCGGAAGGTCGCCGCGGGATAGTTGTCGTACCACCCTCCCATCAGGTAGACCGGAATGCGGATCCGATCCACCTTGTCCCGCATGCCGATCTCCTTCCAGAAATCGTCGTACCGGGCGTGCGAGACATAGTCTCGCCACAGTTTGTTCCTCGGCGTACCCGCGACCGTGTCCAGATCGAGCAGGGGCAGATGTCGGTACCAAGCGTCCCAACCGAATGCCTCCACCCTGTCCTTGCCGCCGGCATCGTAGATCCGCCGCGCCGTGTGCGCGAGCTGGAGGGCGCCGTGGTCCCGGTACCCGCGCTCCCAGGGATCGGGGTTCATGTTCTGAGGAACGATGGCCTTCAGGTTCGGGTGCTGCAGCGGCGCGACCAGCCATTGAGTCATCCCCCAGTAGGACTTGCCATACATCACGATGTTGCCGTCGCACCAGGGCTGCTCCGCGATCCAGGTCAGCGCATCGTAGCCGTCCTCCGCATCGTCGAAGAACCGGTTGTCCACCCCCCCGTCGCCTTCCGACTGGCCGTGTCCGCGTGTGGACTGGCCCACGTAGGCGTAGCCCGCGGCGGTGAAGCGCTGCCAGTCGTTCCCGAATCCGGGCCAGTAGGCCCGTGTGAAGACCACGGGATGTCGTCCGTCCCCGTCCGGCAGCCAGATCCGGGTGTGGAGGCGGATGCCGTCCCGCATCGGCACCATCACCTCCTCGGGGTTAGCGGCTGCCGCGGAAGCCCTATCCATCCCAGCCCTTCCTTCCGTGTCCATCGGTGCCCGCCCCGGCAAGTTGTAAGCCGGGGTTCATCTGTGGCTGCTCGTCTGCCTTCCGCCAGTCAGATCAACGCTTCGGCGATCGCATCGTGAAACTCGGGCCGCATCTTCCGTATCCCCTCGTTCTCCCGCGTCGGATGCACCCGGTTGGTGAGGAGCACCACGCCCAGGTCCCGTTCCGGATCCGCCCACAGGGTCGTGCCCGTAAACCCCGAATGCCCGTAGGATCGCGGCGAGAAGTGTCGACCCGCCATGCTCCCTGTCGGTGACACCGTATCCCATCCAAGCGCCCGAGTGCTGCCCGGAACGATATCGGCCCGCGTGGTGAACCGGCGAACCCACTCCGGGTCGAACACCCCCCGGCCGTCCAGCTTTCCCTCGCCCTGCCACGCGCGCAGGAAACGGCCCAGATCGTCCGCCGGGGCGAAAAGACCCGCGTGAGGCGCGATTCCCCCCATGGCGGCGGCATTCTCGTCGTGGACCTCCCCGTGGACCAGCCGGTGCCGCAGGTTCTCGTTCTGCTCGGTCGGGGGGATACGCGCCAGAAGCTCGGCTCCCGGCCGGTATGCCGTCTCTTCCATCCCCACCGGCTCGAACACGAGCTGCTCAGCGAGGCGGTCCAGGGACTCACCCCCGGCGAGCTCCGCGACTCGGCCGAGCAGGATGAAGCCAAGGTCGCTGTATATCGAGTCGGACCCT
>JASLMQ010000833.1 GCA_030746455.1 Candidatus Latescibacterota bacterium | reverse complement strand
CCCACCGTGAAGATCTACCTGACACATCTGTCTATGAATCTGTGCGCACCCCACAACGACCTGGTTGCGCGTCTCGTCCCCGAAGGCCTGATTCCCGCGCATGACGGCCTGTCAATCACGGTCCACCGATAGACATCGAAGCTTCTGAGAACGGAGATGAGCATGGCGAAGAAGGCACAGAAGATGAGGAGCGTTATCCGAGTCGGCGTCGTCGGCGTTGGACGTGGACAGTCCTTCATGAGGAGCGCTGCCGTCACGGGTATGAAGCTCGTCGCGATCTGTGACACCTGGGAGGAACGGCTCAAGGCGGTCGGAGAGCAGCAGGGGGTTGCCACATTCACCGAATTCGACGAAATGCTCGACTGTGGCATAGACGCGGTCGTGCTTGCCAACTACTTCCACGAACACGCGCCTATGGCGGTCAAGGCGCTGAAGGCCGGGGTGCACGTCATGAGCGAGTGCGCGGCCTGCCACACGCTGGCCGAAGGGGTTGCACTGGCTCGCGCGGTCGAGAGATCCGGGGCGATTTACATGCTCGCGGAGAACTATCCCTATATGGTCTGCAACCAGGAGATGCGCCGGCTGTACCAGAAGGGCCTGGTCGGGCGATTCAGGTATGGGGAGGGTGAATACGTCCATCCCGATCCCGCCTCGGTGAAGATGGGACGGTCTTGTGGACAGGATCACTGGCGCAACTGGATTCCAGCCACCTACTACTGCACCCACTCGATCGCGCCGGTCATGTTCATCACTGATACGCGTCCGGTAACTGTCAGTGCGTTCGTTATTCCCTATGATTCGGACGACCCGACCATGACCGATACGGTCAAGCTGGCCGACACGGCCGCCCCCATGCTGATCCGCATGGACAACGGCGCCGTCATGAAATCTCTCCACGGCGGCCTGCGGGGCCATGGTGTCCACGTCCGGATCCACGGCAACAAGGGCCTGATGGAGACCTGCCGACACGGCGACAGGCGGCGGCTCCGCGTCTGGCGCGAGCCCTGGGAGAAACGGAAGGGCGAGCCAGTCGAGACAGTCTATGCACCCGACTTCCCGGAGCACCACGACCAGGCCACGAAGGCGGGCCATGGCGGCGGTGACTTCTTCACCAACTACCACTTCGCCCAGGCGATCCGGACGGGAAAGCAGCCCTACCTCGATGTATACCGCGCCATAGACATGACGCTCTGCGGCATCCAGGGCTGGCGATCCGCCCTCGCGGATGGAGCGCCGATGGAGATCCCGGACTTCCGCAAGGAGTCGGTCCGAAGGAAGTATGCAAAAGACGACTGGTCACCAGACCCGGCAAGGGCCAGGAAGGGCCAGCCTCCCTGCAGCATCCTCGGGCGCATCAGGCCCTCAAGGAAGGCCATCCAGTTCTCGAAGAAGGTCTGGGCGAAACGGGGCTACGTCGGCGACTGACATCCAACAGTTACTGGGGAGTATTGTCTATGAACGTGGCAGTGATTGGCGCAGCCGGATGGGTGGGACGGGCAGTCCTGGACGACTTCGCCGGTCGCCACCAGGTGCGCGCCTTCGATCTGGATCCCGAGGCGTGGGAGGCCTACCGCCAGTACGACGGCGACTGGGAGGGAGAGAAGCTCTACGGAGATATCGCCGATTTCGACGACGTCGACCGCGCCCTGGACGGCATGGACGGGGTGGTGAACCTGGCTGCCTACTTCGGCTATCAGGATCCCCCTGAACACAATCAGAAGCCCTTCCTTATCAACCTCAAGGGCCTGTGGAACGTACTGGAATCTGCCCGGAGACGAGAGCTCCGGCGGGTGGTACACATGGGCTCCTGCGTGGTGGAGCATCCGGATGGCCTCTTCCTCTCCTCCGAGGTCCGCAGCAAGGAACAAGGCCTATACGGGATTACAAAACGCCTGCAGGAAGAGATGTGTCGTCAGTTCTACGATGCCTACGGGCTGCGCATCATCGTCTTCCGTCCTTGCAGCATCGGCGACAGCAGGCTTGGCATCAGCCGGGACGGTTCCACCGCCCGCGGCGGCATCAGCTGGGTCTGCAGGCACGACCTGGCCGAGGCCTGTCACCTGGCGCTGGAGTCCGACGCGGTCGACTTCGACATCATGCACACGGCCAGCCATCCGGATGCGGACAAGCACTGCAACGTGGCTCGAACTCGCGACATCCTGGGCCTGGAGTACAAAGGGTCCTTCCCCGACGAATGAAACGTGCTGGATGACCACCATCCCCCCTTTGCTCGCTGTGGGCTTGCCCGCCGGAGCATCGGCGGAGGCGGGCCGCTGCGAGGAAGGGGGGGCAGGGGGGGGATCCTCGGCCCCGAGCTGATGAGATAGGGCCAAAGCACTCGGGTACATTCCCTGCACAAGAAGAAGCCAGCAGCAGATCCATCCGGCCGGCAGCAGACCCCACACAGGAGACCTCTCGTGACGGCAGTTCAGAGCACCAAGGCTGAAGAACAGGCACAGGAGACCCAGGACGACTCATTCCGCGTCGCCTCATTCCAGGGTCCGATCGAAGAACGCAACCCCGAGGCCTCCCTGAACAGGACCGGCGAGGCCCTCCGATGGGCCGACGAGCGAGACGCCCACGTGCTGTGCATGCCCGAGACCTACCTCCAGGGCTACTTCGACACGCGTGAGGAGGCCTGGGCGCACTCGATCGACCTTGAGAGCTCGGAGTTCGCGGACATCTGCGCTATGGTCGCCGAATACAGAGCAACCTTGCTGCTCGGTCTCAACGAGCGTCGGGGAGACGACCTCTTCAATACCCAGGTTGTGATTGAGCGGGGCCAATTGGTCGGCAGATACAGCAAGAACTATCTCGTGCACAAGTACTTCAGGCGCGGGCTCGACTTCCCGGTCTTCGAGCGTGATGGGGTCAGGTACGGTATCATCATCTGCAAGGATTCATCATACGTGGAGCCAACGCGCATCCTGGCCATGCGCGGCGCGCAGGTCATCTTCTCCCCTCACTTCAACAGGATGGTACCGGAGAATGTCGACAGCCACGTTCGCCGCGTCCGCAACCACCATGTGGCTCGTGCCGTCGAAAACGGCTGCTGGGTGGTGCGCTCCAACATCATCTGGCACCACGACGGGGTGAAGGTCGGCGTGGGCGACTCCTTCATCTTGAACGAGTTCGGCGAGACCGTCTGCAGCGCGGGGATTCTCGCGGAGAAGATCCTCTTCCACGCCATTCCGAGGGACGCCCTCGAACCCAATACCCGGTCCTGGGAGGAGCGCGATCCCGAGATCGTCGACGAGCTCCACAGCGAGTACGCCACGCTCCCGAAGCCAACACACTGATCTCCCTGGCATGCGGAGGCCAGCATCGTGTCCCGGAAATCCGTTCACATAGTACGCGAAGCAACACCGTCTTCCTGAGTGATCCGGGACGAGGGGCTTCTCTCGAGACCCGGATCGTATCGAAGGACCGGTCTGGCCCACAGCATACGCAGAGAGATTTCCGGGACAGGACACGGTATGCCCGACGACATTCACAACTGGGACCCCATGTCTGTGGAAGATGTCGCCGATCTGATGTCCGATATCGATCTGCCGTGGTGGATTGCCGGCGGATGGGCCATAGACCTCTTCCTGGAGCGACAGACGCGCGACCATGGCGATACCGACATCCTGATTCGTCGGGAAGATCAGCTTGACGTCCAGGCCTACCTGAGCAGGAAAGGCCTGCTCCTCTACAAGACCCAGCAGC
>JASLMQ010000832.1 GCA_030746455.1 Candidatus Latescibacterota bacterium | reverse complement strand
GCCTGCCGAGTCTCGAGGGTATGTTCAGGTACCGGTACAGCTCCGCCAGGTTGAGGGGACCCTCCTCGCCCAGGTAAGCCCCCCAGATGTAGAAGGTCAGGTCCATCCAGACCCACGCGTTCAGCGCCTCGCTGAAGATCTCCGTGGTGCTGTGGCCCTCGGCCATGAGGACCTCGTAGCCCTCGCCGTCTTCGGGCAGCGGGTAGTACTGGTGCCGCATGCCCACGCTGCGGCACGGAATGCCGAGGGCGTTGCAGGCGTAGGTGAATATGGCGGCGATGTTTCCGCACCAGAGCCGGTCCTTGTCCGCCATCACCCTTTCATACTGCTCGAAGGGGGTCAGGCGGTCCATTTCGTTCGAGGGAATGCCCCGGTGGGGATCGAGGTCGGCCACGAGCGATCTGGCCAGTGCGCAGGCGTTCGTATAGTCGGACCGGTCATCGGACATCAGGTGCCCCCACTTGCTCCGCGCGTAGTCCACCTCATCGGGTTCGGGTTGTATGTGGATCCAGTCCTCCACGCGGCTTGTGGCCATCACCAGGTCGGTGTTCTGCACGATCACGCGGCCGTGGCCGCCCTCCAGCCGGCCGCTAGCCGCATAGCGCTCGCGCGGGTAGAAATGCACAGCCACGGTGTGGGCGCGGGATCGGGCGCCCGATCCGGTGACCGCATTGACGACCGTGATGGCGCGCTGGACCTCGGGGCTGCCGCGATCTTCGAAGCGGATGTCGAGCGTTCCATCCCCACTCGTGACGACAGGCCCGTCATTCGTGGTGTAGGTGTAGTGAGAGAAGCCCGGCATGTCGGAGTGCAGTCCGATCCGCAGCCCGATGCCGTCCTCGAGGCGGCGGATCGATCTCATCACGATCGCCTCGCGACGGGGATAGAGCTCCCAGTCGTTCGATTCGAGTCCCAGGATGGTCTCTTCGACGTCGTCGGGACGCATCGAGGATGCAGGCAAATTGCTCGTCTCCTCCGTTGGTGTGGGTTCGGCCGGGCTGGCGATCTCCGCGCCAGACACGGAGTGGGGCAACCAGAGCATCAGGGCCGATGCGAACCATCGACCGGTCCTTCGCCAGGGCATTCCGGTCTCCTCGGGGTGACAGGCTACCATATGGGTCGGTGGTCCGATCCACGCGAGAGGGGACGGCGGCGCTCGACTTCATACTCCGAGCCGGAGATCCGGCCCGCGTCGCGCAGCCGGGCGAGAAGCCGATTGCGGCGGTCCAGGGCCGCCGCATGGCCGTTCAGGAGCGGGTGATCGTTCGGTGAGGCGGCAAGGTCACAGAGGAGGAGGGCCTCGCCGAGACGGAGGTCCGTGATTGGGACACCGAAGTGATGCTCGGATGCCCGATGGAATCCCTGGATCGCGACGCCGTCGACCGCACCCATGTGGGCAAGCGGGAGGTAGCGGCCCAAGACGTCCCCGCGCGCATACCGGAGCGAGATAAGTGCCGAGTAGCTTCGTCTCTTGGCTTCTGCGATGGTGCCCGAGTCCGGGACGAGGCGAGCGGCGAGGTTACCGGGGAGGTCGATCGCAGGGACGACGTCCCTCAACGAAGGGTCTGTGGAAATAGCGAGGGCCCGCTCAAGCGTCCCTGCCGCCGACGGCGCCGGGGACTCGGTGCGCAGCGAGACGAGCGCGCAATCCAGGTCGTGCGAGAGTCGGACGAACGCGAGCGCACCAAGCGACAGCCCCACGCCGAGGGCGACGAGCGCCGGCTGAACGATTCGCAAAGAACGGACCGTTCTGTCGGGGGCCATCGCCTAGACCTGTCCCAGGATCCACGCGGCGGCGGCCGAAAGATCGTCGGCCACGAAGTCGGCGTCTCCCGGCT
This sequence comes from Candidatus Latescibacterota bacterium, assembly GCA_030746455.1. Next base: position 2,423 of record JASLMQ010000832.1, on the reverse strand, counting down.
GCAGCTCGGCCAGTGTCTCGGTGCCGCCGCCCGTTTTGACCAGCACCGCGCCCAGGCAGCCCGCGTTCCGTCCTGCCAGGAGGTCGCTTCTTCGGTCGCCGACGATGTACGACGCCGCGAGATCCAGGCCGAGGTTCTCGGCGGCCTCGTGCAGCATGGCCGGGTCGGGCTTGGTTTCAGGGAAATCGGTCCGGTGGCTTGGGAGAATCGCACGGGGAGACCCGTAGCGGCAGTAGACCCCGTCGAGCTCAACGCCGAACGGGCTCAATAGAGCGGCCATCCGATCGTTGACGGCCCCCACGGTCTCCGCGGTGACGTATCCCTGGCCGACGGCGGTCTGATTCGAGACGATGACGAGCGCATAGCCGGCCGATCTCAGTGAAGCCAGGGCCTCCCCCACGCCGTCCATCAAGCGGTAGTCCTCCGGCCCCGTGCGGTAGCCCGGCTGGGGATTGAGCGTGCCGTCGCGGTCGAGGAACACGGCGGGACGGGGCCGCCGGTCCTGGCTGCCTTCGTCGAGGGCGTGTTCGACCTGTGTGACGTCTCCGTCGGTGACCGAGTAGATCCGGAACGGATGCGGCGGCTCGACGAACGCGGGCGCGGTGGCATACGCAACGTGGCCGACCCTCTGCAGCGGCTCTCCCCTGTGATAGTGCCCACTGAGCACGAGCCGAACACGCGGGTCCGACTGCAATGCCTCCCGCAGGCTCGCCGCTTCCATATAGGTGTGGGGATAGCCCTCGTTGCGCTCCGGATGGATCAGGTAGTGCTGGAGGTGGATCTGGGGACAGGGATCGCCGTCCGCCATGACGGTCTCGAAGCGGGTCCGTTCGTGACCGAGACGCTGCGGGAAGTTGCCGGACACCTCGTGATCGAGAAACGAGACCACCCGGCACCCATTGAGGCCGACGTCCATCGGCAGATCGCCGAAGGCCCTGGCGAACGCGCCGGGATGATCGTGATTCCCGTGAAGGAACGCGACGGGGCACGTCAGCCCGCTGAACAGCTCCCGGGTCAGCCGAAGGTCCTTCTCGCTGAGAGATATCAGATGAGGATCGTGCATGCCGTAGAACGGGTGGTCGACCAGATCTCCGGTCACGGCGACGAGGTCCGGGGAAAGCTGGTCGATCCGCGTGACGGCCTCAGCGATCAGGTCGGGCATCCGGCGGCTGAGCCGACGGGAAAGGGTCGACGTCCCGGGGAGATGGTGCCGCAGATGGAAGTCGGAGACGTGGGCGATTCTGAGAGTCTGTTGGGTCATCTAGACCTGATCTTGGTAAAAGGACACTGCGGAACTACGAAAGACGCCCTTCGATACGTCGCGGACACCGTCCGCGACTACTCAGGACAGGTCCCGGATGCAGACAATACCTGAGCTTGAGTGACGCTTTGGATCCATCCGGGACAGGCTTCAGACGCGAAAGGAAACTCAGTGATTGCGCATCGGTCTGCAGGAGGCGAAATATAACGCAGAAGCCGGGACTTGGACAGGATGCTATCGAGCCGTCCGCATGGCAATGAACCTCCCCGGATTGCGGAGTGCGGCCGCAGGGGAAGGGTTGGCCAGCGTTCGACCTTTTTGCTATATTCGGGACGATCGCGTGTTATCGATCGCACACACGTCTACCATCTCCGGACCCAGAGCGACGACCCTGGGGTTGGCGCGTGGCTTTGAGTTGGCTCGAACGGCAGGGGGAACGGACCATACAAGACAACGAGATCGTCTTCTTCCGCTACCGCAGCCGGCTGCTTGCCGGGATCTGCCATTCTGAGTCCGGAGGGAAGATCCGGTTTTCGACTCCGGGGCAAGGGTCGGTGAGCGTGCCCGCGGAGAACGTGCTCCTTGTCACGGGTGAAACGGCCTCCGATCCGAAGGGGGCCGCGAGGTGGTGGTCCACGGCCGCGGAGGACGGCCAGGACATCGACCTCGAGGAGGTCTGGGATCTGGTTCGGGACGAAGGTGAGGCGTGGCCGCTGGAGGGGATCTCGGAGCTCTACTACGATGGGGAGGCGACCACCCGACAGCTTGCCGCCCTTATTGTGCACCTGGAAGACAGCCGATACTTCGAGGCCCGAAAGGAGGTCTACCACCCGCTGTCGGAGGATCAGGCGGCCCAGCGGAGAGAGGCTGAGGCCAGAGAGGCCGCTCGGGCAGAGGAACGGGAGCGATTCCGCGCGTGGTTCAATGGCACGGGTGGCTCGGATGATCCGGGTCCGTGGCTGAGCCGGCTGCAGGACTTCGTTCTGAAGGGCGAGAAGAGCGCCCATGCGCAGTGGGTTCGGCGCATGGCCGACGAGGAGGTCGCGCCGCGAGGGGTGTTCGAGCGGCGGGTCGCCGAGGGCGTCTGGGATGCGGACGAACACCTCGACCTGATCCGCAAGGACGTCCCGATCGACTTCCCTGCAGCCGTCCTGCAAACGGC
>JASLMQ010000831.1 GCA_030746455.1 Candidatus Latescibacterota bacterium | reverse complement strand
TCCTCGATGAACCGACGGACCGCCTCGCTTCCCACGTGCTCCCCTGTGTAGGCCTTGTCCACGTCCGTACCGTAGGGTGGCTCGTGGGTGACGAGGACCATGGGCATCTCCGCGGCCAGCCCGGTCGTGGCCTCGTGGAGGAACACACCCAGCTCGGCGTCGGAATACTCGACCGGGGTCTGTCCGGGGCACGGCAGAGACCCACCCAGCCCCACAAACGCCACACCCTCGACCTCGCACCACGTACGGTGGAGGTTGATCCCCTCCTCGCTCAGATAGTCAGCCACCTCCGGATAGTCGCAGTTCCCTGGAACCGCCAGGATCCGCTCGTTGCAGCCACGAACGGCATCCACCACAGTCCGGATTTCCTGGCGTCGGCCGAAGTCCGTGATATCCCCGACAAGCAGCACCACGTCCGCCCCCGCCAGATCATCGGCCATCTCCACAAGCCGCGAGGTATCCCCGTGTATGTCCGCCAGCGCAACGGCGATCATGCCTTCCTCTCTTCTCCCATCGTTCCCGCCTGTCCGGTGAACGCTTCCTGCGAACTGAGGCTAGTGCAGCGCGTCCCTGAGGTATCTGGCTGCCAGCCCGATCGCCTCCGCGGGTTCACACCTGTTCCCACGGTCTTCGAACACGATCGACAGGGGGCCCTGGTAACCCGATTGCTTCAGTATCGACACGATCCGATCGTAATCGAGCCACTCCTCCCGGCCGCCGTCGATCTTGTAGATCTTGGCGCGTACGTAAACCGTCTGGGCCGCCATCGGTCGCAGATAGTCTTCGTAGAGATCGACTGCCGAATCAAACTCACCGCGCGGATGAGATCCGATGGCCCCCTTCCATTGCCCCGTGTCCATCAGAAAGTGGAAATTGGGGCGATCCACATCGGCGAGAATCTGTTTCGCCTGCGACGCGGTCATGCAGAAACTGCTCTCATCATGATTCTGTAGGCCGAGGGACACGCCCTGGTCGGCAGCGTAGTCGGCCAGTTGCTGAAAGCTGTCCACCATCGGCCCCCACAGCCTTTCCTGCTCGGTGACATCCTCAGGCCACGCGTGCCGAGCAAAAACCCGCAGCAGCTGGGCACCGAGCAGGGCTCCCGCATCGACGTCCCGGCGCCCCTGAGAGAGCCGCTCCTGCTGGCCTTCGGATTCCCCCACGAAGGTGCCAGATCCTGCATAACCAATCGTCAGACCGTGCTGCAAGCAGGTCCAGCGCACCTTTTGCAGATAGCTCAGTTCGCGGTCCATTCCTGACAGGTGGATATCGACGCCATCCAACCCAAGTCGA
>JASLMQ010000830.1 GCA_030746455.1 Candidatus Latescibacterota bacterium | reverse complement strand
GTTCGAAGAGACTCACGCCCGGTGGCGCGCCGATGGCCTTGTCGGGGTCCAGCCCTCGCGAGACGACCTCGAGGCAGCCGTTGTGGTGTCTGTGGCAGTGCCGGTGGGTGTGCCCGGCAACGAATAGCTCGACATTCCGGTCGCGGACGTAGCGCATCAGCCATACCCGGCACGCCTCCGCCAGACGGTCCGTGGGATAGTGCGTGATCAGCACCTGCCGACAGGCCTTGGGGTGGGCTTGCGCCGCCTGCTCCATCCACGCCCGCTCGTGCTCCGGCAGCGCCCCGCTCGATGTGTCCGGGAGGAGCACCAGCAGATCGCCGTGTACGCGCATTCTACGCTCGGGCGTGCACAACCTCTCCAGAGGGCCCAGGCTCCCACTTCGTAGCTCCGCGTTCCCGGGGGTAAAGAGAACGGGCACTTCGATCTCGTCGAGTGCCCGCTGGAGATGCTGTGCCGACCCGGCCGTGCCGAAGGTCGTCATGTCACCGGAGACGGCGACGAAATCAGGACGGCACTCTTTGCTCAGCGAAATGACCCATTCGAGCGAGCGCGCCGCGGCCGTGCCCGTGACATCGGACAGGTGAAGATCGGTCAGGTGAAGGAAACGAAGTGGGTCGGCGCTCATCTCGAGAAGGCGTGACGGAGCTGAGCGGTCCGCTCCGCGGGTGCATACCATCCCTGCGGGGCGTAGTGGGTTGTGTGCAGGTAACATCCCACGTTCACCTCGGGGCTTCCCTCCGTGAACGTCAGCAATCGACTCATCGGAATGTTCTTGTCACCGTGGTACTTCGACAGGGCAGCCACGTTGATGAACGTCACCCCCCATTTCCGCTCGACGTGAGAGCGTCCGCCGCACGTGTCGTCCGGATGGGTATGCGTGTGTCCCCCGATCCACAGGTCGATCGCCCCCGGGTTGGCCTCGAGGTACGATTCGAACGCCCACGCGTCTGGCTTGTCCCCTATCCAGTAGAGGTACGAGGCTCCCTTTGGTGCTCCCTCCTCGAACCGGCCGTGATACCCGCCATCCACGCCCTCCCAGGGTCCGGATGCCACCGTCGTTTCCCTCAACATATGGTGGTGCGCCGAGATGATGATCTTATCGGGATTGGCTTCGACCATCCGCACCCACCACTCGAAGGTTTCCCGGGTCACGGCGCCGGCCGGGAATCCACCGCGATCGCCCCGGCCCACGGGCGGGCCCACGTCGTTCCGGTCCCCCATCGCCAGGAAGAGGATGTTGCCCACCTGGAAGGAGTAGCGCTCCCAAGTGCCCTCTACCGGATAGGGGCGACGTTCCGCGTGAACCCCCGAGGACGCGGAGTGCTCCCCGGTAGGGTCTGCCCACTTCCGGAACCACCACTGGCAAGGCTCGTCAGCCCCGCTCGCGTCGTGGTTGCCCACGATGTTGTAGAAATGCTCCCTCGGATGGGCAGTCGACACGCTGTACTGCGCGACGAGTTCTTCCCCCTCCTCGTTGTCCGGGGGCAGCTGCGACCCCGACAGGTCCCCGATGTCCAGCATGATGTCCCACTCGAAGGGAGGGCCGCCGTCCTCGCCGCCCCGCTCGGCCTGTAGGATCGCCTCCGCAAGGCTCCGCCTCCCGACCCTGCGAAGGTCCGTACCCACGTGGGCATCCCCCCCCGCCCAGAGCTTGAACGTCCCCAAACGCGATTCCTCCATGATCTGTTCGCGCTATTCGCGTCTTTCGTAGTTCCGGTCTTTCAGGTCTTGCTGCGATGGCGGAACCTGAACGCATACAGATCCGCGTCCATCAACGCAAATCGCAATCGAACCGGTTGACCCGCGAGGGAACTCAAACCGTTGCTTTCACCCCAGGAGATCGTCCCTTCGATCTCGTCACCGTAGGTCTCCGGGCATTCGTCCAGTGTCAGCCCGGGCACGGGCGTGCCGTCGGCCGTCTGGACCTCCACCCGGAGCGACCCCACCGCGGAGGTGGCATAGTTGAGCTCGAGCTCATCGCCCTCGAAAACCAGCGGCCGCGTCGTGAACTCGCCCCCGCCATATCCCGCCTTCACCGAGACGAACCCGTCGGTCCGCAAGGTGAATCGCGAAATGCGTACGGTCGGCATCCACCAATTCTCCATTCCGTACATGGAGATCTCCGTCGGAGAGGTCTGGAGGATGCCCCGCTCCATGTAGATTGCCCGGTCGTGCCAGTTCGACTCATCGGGACCGGGCCGACGGAAGGCCTCCTTGAAGCTTCTGTCGAAGTGCATTCCGTCACGACTCGACATGAAGACGATGTCGTTCACGCCCGCGCGAGGCCAATCCGGGCTCGGCTGGCGATCCACGACCAGGCGCGAGGGAAACATAAGGTAGGTTCCGGGTGCCCGCTCGTAGGGAACACAGGCGTTCGTGTATAGGTGCTCATTAGGCACTTCGCCCGCGTCGATGGACACCAGCGGCGTCCAGTTCCGAAAGTCTTCAGACGTGGACCGTCGGATCCAGCGCACGCCTCCCTCGAAATCGCCCACGCCATCCACCCCCCTCGAATAGATGACGTATTCGCCACGCCAGGGATCTCGGAACGCGATGTTGTGCGAATCGAACAGGCCCTCAGTGTGTATCGGATCTTCCTGCATGAGGCGCCAGTCCAGCCCGTCGGCGGACAGGAGGGCGTGCAGCCCCACCTTGTCACGCACGATGGCCTTGTATCGCTCGTTCTCGGGTACACCCGACCCGTCGTCGAGGAAGGGAGCCATGTTGGTGCCGGGCCCAATCCACACCAGGTTGTTCTGCTTCGAGCCTTTGTAGTCGATCAGTCCGAGCTCGGGCTTCTCCCAGTGGATGCCGTCCCCGCTCTCCGCATAGGCGATCAGGGGCTTGCGCTTGCCCTTCCCGGGCATCTCACCATCGCACCGATACCAACCTCTGAACCGGTCCCCGTCACGGAATGTGACCATGTAGGACACCCCGTAGGTCTCCCAGGGGTTTTCCGGGGAGATGGCCGCACCGCGGTTGACCGGCTCGTGCAGCTTCCGGGTTACGCCTGCGGACGTGTCGATCCAGAAGTCGTCCACGAACAGCTGACGATCGGCACCAATCTGCACGG
>JASLMQ010000829.1 GCA_030746455.1 Candidatus Latescibacterota bacterium | reverse complement strand
GCGCTGCCCACCCTGACCCAAACGCCCAGCGTCACCATCACGCCGACGCTGGTTGCAGCTCCCCCCCAGGGCGCTACCCAGGTGGGTGCGGCGTACGCGATCGCAGCCGTCCCGACCTTCGACCTCAGGAAGCCGGCCACCCTGTCGTTCGACTTCTCCGACACGGGCGTTTCCGGCTCCAGTCTTGCCGTCTACCGTCAAGAGGCTTCCAGCTGGACCCGCATCGGGGGCACCGTCGCACTCGCCTCGAGCCGGCTCCAGGCCCCCATCGATCGCTTCGGGACCTACGCCCTCTTCGAGGAGGCCGCCCCGCCTTCGGGAGCCCTGTCGGTTTCCAATATCGAGTTCAGCAATCGTGCGTTCTCGCCGGGAGGGCCTGCACGACGCCCAATTCGTCCGGAGCGTGGCCTGACCGGGACAACCGACATTTCCTTCGACCTGGGCGCCGCAGCCACCGTTCGGGTCGAGATCTACAACCGCACGGGCCAGCTCCAGCGCATCCTCGAGACCGGTCGACCGATGGGACCGGGCCGCCAGGTGGTCATCTGGGACGGCAAAGACCACAGCAACCGCATCGTCCGAAGCGGCCTCTACATCGTGGTCATCGAGGCCGATGGAAAGAAGGCCCACAAAACCGTAGCCGTCGTCAACAACTAGACACGGATTCCGCCTTGATGAAAACAATCGTCATTCTACTCGCAATCGGTCTCCTGGCATGTCCGCCGTTCCTGGAGGCCCAGCCCCTCTTCTCCGACGCAACCTCCTCTGCGGGGGCAGCCAACTCGCTTGCCGGCAGCCAGGCGCGCCTGGGCACCAACCTGTCGTGGGGGGACTACGACGGCGACGGGGACCTGGACCTCTACATCACCAATTGGGGGAGCTCGGTCAGCCCGACAACGTCGATGAACCGGCTCTACCAGAATGCGAACGGAACGTTCAGCGATGTAGCCTCCACCGCCGGTGTCGCGGACAACCGGAACAGCATCGCCGCGCAGTGGGTCGACTACGACGATGACGGGGATCTGGACCTCTATGTCGTCAACTTCTCGGAGCAGGACCAGCTCTACCTAAACAACGGCGACACCTTCAGCAGGGCCACCGCAGCGGCCGGTGTCAACGTCATTTCCCAGGGGGATGAAACCGCCGCCGCGTGGGGGGACTACGACGGTGACGGGGACCTGGACCTCTATCTCTGCAAGGCGACCTTCCGCAACGGCCTCTACCACAACAACGGCAACGGGACCTTCTCCGACGTCGCGCCATCGGCCGGCGTGGACGACATACGCGACAGCCAGTTCGCCGCGTGGGGGGACTACGACAGCGACGGGGACCTGGACCTTTACGTGGTCAATCGCGAGCAGAACAACGTGTTGTATCGAAACAACGGGGCCGGCGCCTTCTCCAAGGTCGCCTGCGCCCTTTCGGTCGACAACACCGATGTGGGCCGAAGCGCCTCCTGGGTCGACTACGACAACGACGGAGACCTGGACCTCCACGTAGTCAACGTGGGCGCAAACGCCCTGTACCGGAACGACGGCGGGAACCAGTTCACCGATGTGGCCGCAGGCGAGCTGAAGAATCGCAGTGGGGCCTGGGTCAGCTGGGCCGGGGCCTGGGGAGACTACGACGCCGACGGACTTCCTGACGTCCTGGTCGCCAACGGCGCGGAGGCCCGTGCCGGACAGGTGAGCCCGCTGCTGAAGAACGCCGGGGACGGAACGTTCACCGACGTGACCCAGACGGCCGGACTGAGCACGGCGGGCACGAGCGCGATGGCCACCGGCGCCGGCGACTACGACGGAGACGGGGACCTGGACCTCTACATCCTCAACAGCCGGTTTCCCACCTTCGAGGCAAGCCAGCTCTACCGGAACGATACCCCCGGTTCGAGCACGATCAAGGTGCGTCCGCTCAGAAGCGGCGCCGCCGACGGCATCGGCGCGCGCGTGCGGCTGCTCTCCGGCACGACGCTGGTGGGACACCAGCTCATCGCCTCCGGGTCGGGCGCCCTGGAAGCCATCTTCGGCGTCCAGACGGGCTCATCCTACACCGTAGAAGTCATCTTTCCCGATGGCACAACGGCGACTCGATCCGGGGTGGCCGCAGGCGCTTCCGTCGACATCCAGGCGCCGTAGCAAACAGAGCGAACCCGAACGCACCACAACTCCCTTCCTGAACGAATGGGGCTATGAAAGATCTCCAGAGATTGAGCCGTGCAGGCGCCCTCGTCGCCACCCTTGCATTCCTGCTGTTCAGCGAAGCCTCGGCCGAACGGCTTCAGGTAGTCAGAACGGCCCGGTCCGTCGGATTGGGCGGGTCGCTGACGGCACTGGCCAATGATGCCACGGCGGCCTTCTGGAATCCCTCCGGGATCCCGACCCTCCAGCGGCAGGAGCTCCTCTTCTCCTACGCCGATCGCTACGGGATCGGGCTGAAGAACAGCCACGTGAGCTACGTCTTTCCCATGTTCGAGAGACACGCCATCGGCCTGGGATGGGTGCGCGAATCATTCGGCGACAACGAGCTGTCCGATGCCATCCAGATGTTCAACGTGGCCTACGGCATGCAGCTCCATCGATCCTTCTCCCTCGGTGTGGATGGCAAGTTCGTCCTGCAGACCATCGACCTGGGTGGGACATCGCTACGGAGCGCGCGGGGCGTCGGCTTCGACGTCGGCGCGCTGTTCATGCCCAAGGCCAAGCCGTTCGACAAGTTCCGGTTCGGCGTCACGCTCCAGGATATCGCCGGCACCAGCGTGAGGGATCAGGACAGCCAGGTCGAGGAGGAGATCCTGCCCCAGAGCCTCCGGTTCGGCATCGCCTACCAGCCGAGGGACGACCTCGTCCTCGCCGTGGATGTCGACGAGTTCATCCACTTCGGCACGGAATTCCAGCCCGCAAGCGCGCTGATCCTGCGCGGCGGCGTCAACAGGGAGCTTCAGCCCCCCGAGGGAGCCAACGGGTCTCTGGCGTTCGCCCTGGGCCTCGGGCTCCGGTGGAACACCCTCAGCATCGACTACGGTTACGAGTACCATCCGGTGTTGCCGGCTACACACCATGCCTCGGTATCCTATGCCTACAACCCGTCGCTGGTCTCCATCAAGGATGCCCTGGTCCGGCCTTCGCCAGTTTTCAAGTCGCTGTACCGGACCTATGAAGAGAGCGACTTCGTCGACGTGGTCCTCAGGAATGCCTCCCAGGACCCGTTGCCCGTCACCGTCAGCATCGACATCCCCACGCTGACGGCGACGCCCCACGAGGAATCGCTCACTCTCGCGCCCCAGACGACCCAGCGATATGGGTTCACGCTCACCTTTCCTCAAAATCTGCTGGCCTCCCAGTCGGCCTACTACGACAACCTGGTCCAGCCCACCGTGAAGGTCTCCTACACGCGCGGGAGGAAGTCCAAGACCACGAGCAAGCGCCTCGGGAGCGTCTATGTTCTGGGCAAGGGGAAGCTGAGCTGGTCGAATCCGAAACGGATCGCGGCGTTCATCACCCCCGAGAGCCGAACCGTCGACACCTTTGCCAGGGGGCTGGTGGGCGAGCACGTGGACCTGCTGCAGAGGAGGTTCCCCCGGAACAACGTCGGGAAGGCCGCCCTGGTATTCGACGCGCTGGGGGCCTACGGCCTGAGGTACCAGCAGGACCAGACGACGCCATACCTGGAGATCTTCGAAGACGACTCTGTCTTCGACACCGTGAAATATCCCTACGAGTTTCTCCAGGCCAAGATCGGGGACTGTGACGACTGCACGGCCATCTTCTGTTCGATGCTGGAGAACCTGAACATCCCCACGGCCATTCTGGACGTCGGGGACCCGGAGTACGGCCACATCTATATGATGTTCGACAGCGGCATCCCCATCGAGGAGGCCGGAGACTTCTTTGTGGACGAGAAGGAATACGTCATCTGGGAAGGCCGGGTCTGGATGCCGGTCGAGACCACCCTCTTCGGCTCGTCCTTCTCCGATGCCTGGCGCAACGGTGCAGAGGAGTACTACATACGGAAGCAGCGGGGCTACATCACCGAGATCCGTGTCTCCGACGCCCAGCAGACCTTCAAGCCCGGCGTGGTGCCCGATGCGGACATCCTGGCGCCTCCCTCATCTGCCCTCGAGGAGCTTCTCGGCCGAGACCTGGCCTTCTTCGAGAACCGTCTCGACCGCATCGCCATGGCCTCCGGCGTCTCGCTCGACAGTGCCGAGGGCCTCTACGACGCGGGAGCCACCTATCTGCGGCTGGGCCAGCTCGACAAGGCCCTGGACGCCTTCAACCGCTCCCTGGCGCTGGATCCCACGATGGCGGACGCCTACAACGCAAAGGGCGTAATCCTCACCAGGCGAGGCCAGTACGACGAAGCCATCGAATTGTATCGGAAGGCCCTGTCGCTCAACCCGGGGGATGCAGGGTTCCGGATCAACATCGCCCTGGCCTATCACATCCAGGGAAGGGGTGATGATGCAAAGCAGGCATACCGCGAGGCTGCTCGCGTCAATCGCGAGTTCGCCGGGATGTTCGATTTCCTCACGCGCAAGGAGACCCCAACCCGGGCCGCGGCCCCATCGGCCATAGATCCCCTGCAGGCGCTGGCCGCACAGAAGGCCTACGACGACGGCGCCGCCTACCTGCGGCTCGGCGCGCACGACAAGGCCCTCGACGCGTTCGACCGGGCGCTGTCGATGGACCCGGACAACGCCGACGCACACAACGGGAAGGGCATTGTCTTCACCCATCGGCGGCAGTACGCCGAGGCCATCGCACAATACCAGAGGGCCCTGCTGCTGGATCCGGTCCGGGGTGGCTACCACATCAATCTGGCCATCACCCACCACCTCCAGGGAAAGCGTGAAGAGGCGCTGCGCGAATTCCGGCGGGCCGTAGAGCTCGATGTATCCTATCGCGATCAGTTCGACATCTTCGAAACGCCGTAAATTCTATATTTACAAAGAGCTGGGCTCTCTTCGGATTCTCCGGGCCAAACAAAGCTTGTGGGGCTCGCCCGAATGGGGTACCTTTAGGACATTGATCCCGTCCAGAGCTGGGTCTGCTGCCGGCAGATAGAAAAAGGGACGCTGTGTGTCTTGGATCACGCAGCCCTTGCGTGGCAGTGCCGTATATTTGAAAGACACGGGTCATCAGAACGGGCGATGGGTCTCGTCTGGCCAATGGGCCCTCGCCGGTGATCCGCGCGCAGCCTACGCAGCCGTGGCCTGAATCCAAAGATGCTATAAGGAGGTCGATCGTCATGAATATTCGTATCCTCGCCGCCGCGCTGGTCGTGCTCTTCGGAATGGGCCTGTGTGCCCTCCCGGCTCAGGCCGGAGAAGACAAGGCTGAGTCCAAGGAGAAGAAGGCCGAGACGAAGAAGGTCGAGAAGGCAGACAAGGGAGACACAAAGAAGGTGAAGGCGTCGAGCGCCTTCCTCAACCGGTGGAAGAAGATCCAGAAGCTCACGAAGAAGCAGGCCTATGAGACCCAGCAGACCCGCATGGTGGCCGGAGTGCGGGGCGCCGAAGCCGAGGACGCGGTTCTCGACCAGCTCTACTACAAGGGGGGGGTCCGGCACCCCAGCCGGGTCGACCTGAAGAACGCCATCAGCCAGCTGCAGGAGGCCATCAAGGCCGACCCCGAGGCCGATTCGGTGCCGGAGCAGAAGTTCTTCATCGCCCAGTGCCACGCCCAGCTCGGAGAGATCAAGGAGGCCAAAGCTGCCTACAACGACCTGATCGCGAATCACGCCGGAACCGATTGGGCCACCCAGGCGAAAACGGAGCTCGGGAAGCTCAAGTAGGCAGCTTACGCCCGTGGGGTCTTGCAGGTCGATTTCCCTTACAGGCCAGCGGAAAGAAGGAGGCGGCGGGCGGGCCCCCGTCAGGCCCCGAAACCGCCTCCCTGTATGTACGGTCTGATGCCGGGCACAGGAGACCGTTGTCCGGACCGACAACACCTCCTTGCCAAGCGCCTTCACTTTTCGCATCTTAGGGTACCAGAGGCACCCCATTCCGGGGAGGGCAGTGCAATGAGATCCAGACGCGAGATCGAGGAGAGGCTGCATCTCCTTACGCAGGCGTTCCACTTCTCCTATGTCCACCGCAAAGAACTGAGCCCCGATGCGCTCGCCAAACACCGGGCCCTGGAGGAGTCCATCGGCGTCCTGCAGTGGTGTCTCGAGATCCCCGACCGAAGGGTATCCTGGCAGGCCGTCTGCGAGGCCTTTGGCGCAGCCTGCAGGCTATTCGTTCTCAAGCTCTTCGGAGGGGGCCCAGAGGGGAAGAACGATTGTACACCGGAATCCACCGAGACCCCCGCCACCACACCCCAAGAAGCAACCCGATGACCGAACAATCGGCTCCAGCTGCTTCCCAGAAGGGAGCGGGAATCCATCTGCTGCTCGGTATCCTGGTCAGTCTGGCGATTGCGGCCCTGTCGTGGTCGCACTTCTATGAAGACCAGGAGGCCTCCATCTACGACCTCCGGTTTCTGCTCCGGAACGACCTCTTCGGCGAGCCCTACCAGCTGCCCGCGGTTTCGACGGTCGACATCGACGACGACGCCCTGCAGGCCCATGGATTCCCCTTCCCCCGCGACCGACACGCTGCGCTTGTGGATATCCTCAACCAGTACGACGCGAAGATGATCGGGTTCGATATCTTCTTCTACGAGCCCAGCCCCGCAATCCTGTCCCCGGATGATGTCTCCCGGCTGGAGCAGGACACGCTTACCAAAGACGAGGTTATCGCCCTCATCCAGGACTACGACCGCGATTTCCTCCGCGCGGCCCAGAGCGGCGACATCGTCTACCTCGCTCAGACCTTCGAGATCACCGAAAGCGGAGCCGATTTTGCCCGAGAGAACCTACGGGAGCGTTCCGAAGACGTAGATGCCGCACTGGTGAGTCTGGCACGTTCATCGGTGCCGCTGGATGCGGAAACCTCGGAGAATCTCTACCATGCGACGGATATGGAGGTCCCCCTGCCGCCCTTCGTCGATGCGGTACGCGGCGTCGGCTTCGCTCTACCCAAACCCGATCACGACGGGATCGTGCGTCGGTACAGGCTCGTCCTGGCCTACGATGGCCGCCTCTACTTCTCCCTTGGCTTCATCATGGCCTGCGACTACCTGAACGTCCCCCTGGAAAAGGTGAGGCTGATTCCCGGAAGCCACATCGAGCTACCGGACGCCCGGCTACCGGACGGCAGCACGTCGGACGTTCGCGTCCCCGTAACCGGACGGCGTGAGATGCTCGTGAACTGGGCGGGGACCTACCACAACACGTTCCGCCACCTGCCCTTCAACATGATCCTGGATTTCGCCGAGACCGAACCCGAGAATCGCGCGCTGAAGATCGCCAAACGGGTCGCCCACAACCATCCCCAAGCAATGCAGGATGATGGCATCTACCTCGAGCGGGCCGCAGAGGAGGGAGGCGCCGGCCTGGATCCCGACCTGCTTCTGCAGATGAAGTACGTCGTCTTCGACTGTCAGCAGATCGAGAGCGCGCTTTCGGACGATCCAGAGCTGACGGTTGAGCGCTTCGCGGGGGACATGGGCGTTCCCGAAGAGGAAATCCCGGCTGTCGCCGAAGTCCTGGGAGCCTACTTCGGCCGCATCAAGATCAATCTTCGGATCTACGATGTTTTGAAGAAGTCCCCCGAGCTGTCGCTGGCCCAGATCGGGGAGCGACTGGGGGTATCGCGGCTGGAGGATATCCAGCTCGGGGTCGGCGTGATCAGGGACCTGATGCGGAGGAGCGGCGACCTTGGCCCGGAGGATCACCCCCTCTTCTTCCTGGACCGGCTCACCAGCGCTGGGCTTCACGGCGAAAAGGCAGCCGACCGGATCGTGACAGCGGAGGATTTCCAGGGAACGGCATTCTTCTACGGTCTGACCGCGACGGGCACGCACGACCTCAACCCCACCCCGTTCGGGGCTCGAGAGGCCATGCTGGGCGCCCACGTAAACGTCTTCAACACGATCGTCACGCAGAACTTCCTCTCACGGATTCCAAAATGGGCCAATGCGCTGGTGATGCTCGGCCTGGGGCTTCTCATCGGTATTCTGGTACCCCGCTTCCGAGCCCTGCCGGGAGCTCTCGTCGTCCTGGGTCTTCTCGTCGTCTACCTCGTCGCGAGCTTTCTGCTCTTCGCAAGGTCCGGCATCTGGGTGGACGTCTTCGGTCCGGTGGGCACCCTCGTCATCGGATACCTGAGCATCACGCTCTACAACTACGTGCAGAAGGAAAAGGAAAAGGAATTCGTTCAGGGGGCCTTTGGCCACTACCTGGACCCCAAGGTCGTCGATCAGCTCGTCGAGAATCCCGACCTGATCAACCAGCTGGGCGGCGATCAGCGTGTGATGACCGCCTTCTTCTCAGACATCGCCAGCTTCTCCACCATGTCCGAGAACCTGACGCCCCTTGAGCTGGTCGAGCTGCTAAACGAGTACCTCACCGAGATGTGCGACCTGGTCGCCGAGCACGGGGGAACCATCGACAAGTTCGAAGGCGATGCCATTCTCGCCTTCTACGGCGCCCCGATCAAGTCCGAGGACCACGCCATCCGGGCGGTCCTGGCGGCCGTGGATATGCAGAACAAGATCACGGAGCTTCGCGAGGGATGGGAGACAAAGGGCAAGATGGAGCAGCTCCGGAAACTGTGGTCGGAGGAGGGGATGGGAGAGTTCTTCCGCGTTCGGATGGGCGTGAACACCGGAGAGATGGTGGTGGGCAATATGGGCTCTCACACCCGCGTCGACTACACCATTATGGGCGACGCCGTCAATCTGGCCTCACGACTGGAGGGGGCCGGGAAGGCCTACGGGGTGTGCACCATGATCGGCGAGGCCACCTATCGTGCCACGGCTGAGGCGATCGACGTTCGCGAGCTCGATAGCATACAGGTCGTCGGTAGGGACGAAGCCGTGCGGGTCTACGAGATCCTCGACCGCAAGGGGGAGGCCGATCCCAAGAAGCAGGAGGTGGCCGACATCTACGCCGAGGGACTCGGACTCTACAGGGAACGGCGGTGGGATGACGCAATCGAAAGGTTCAATGAAGGACTCAGGGTCGACCCCGAAGACGGCCCCTGCAAGGTCTTCATCGAGCGCGCGGAAACATGCAAGCAGGTTCCGCCTCCAGAGGACTGGGACGCCGTACACGAGCTCGAATCCAAGTAGCATCAGATCCTAGCGAGTCGGGCCGGCGTATGTATCGGCCTCGGAAAACGAAAAGACGGCAACCGGCGTTTCCCGGTTGCCGTCTTTTGTATGCACCAGACTTAGTGTTATGTCCCTTAACTATCTTTACTAATCCATGGCCCTGTCGTATATTCTCTCTGGACCCTTTGGAAAGGAGAGAACTATGCGCCGCGGACGTCCGCTCAAGCCGCTGGAAGTCAGTTCCCATACTCGCGAAGAACT
>JASLMQ010000828.1 GCA_030746455.1 Candidatus Latescibacterota bacterium | reverse complement strand
AGCATCCGTACTGGCTGGCCCCGTTGGGGAACTGGGTGACCGCCGTGGTTCCGCGGAGCCCCAGCTCCCGGCTGTTGCAGTTGAATCGGTTGAACGTGTTCCCCCAGGGGTAGATCCGCCCGTTGGGCCCTCTGGCAGCCTTCTCCCACTCCTGCTCCGTGGGCAGCCGCTTGCCAAGCCAGGAGGTGTAGGCCATCGCATCGGCCACGTTCACGTTCACCACGGGATGGTCTGCCTTCCCGGAGGGAAAACTGCCGTCCTGCCAGTGCTCGGGTATCACCGCGTAGCCAGTGGCCTCGAGGAAACGCTCATACTGGCGATTCGTCACCGGATAGATGTCGATCTCGAACGCCTCGAGGAACGTCGTGCGGTTCGCGTCGCCCATCAGGAACTTGCCGCGATCCACCAGGATCATCCCCTCGGTACCCTCCGCCTCGGAAGAAGCATCCGGTCCTTCGGGAACCGCGCGTCTTGATTGGGTAGACGCGCTCAAGTGAGTGTAGACAGAGATCTCTTCTTCGTCGGAGGGGAACGGTTTCCCGCGCTTGAGCAGGTTGACCAGCCGGTCGTCCTCCAGGAAATCCCTGAGGTGAGGGGGCACGAACTCCCCGTCGTCCGCCCCCTCCTTTCTTCCCTCCCGTGCCCGGATCGCCTCCTGGAACTCGGCGATCAGCAGGGGCCGCTGGAGGGCGCGGTCCGCGAAGTCCTCGAAGGCGAAGGAGATAATGATCCACTTGGCCAGGAGGTCTTCATCCATCACGCCGTCGCTGAGGAAGCCCCGGTTCTCCGCCAGGCTGCGCTGGATGGAAAAGGTGTTCATGAAGCGCTTCACCGTTCGGGGGTTGGCCTCCACCGTTTCCGATACGTCTTCGAGGTAGCGGATGATCGGGTTCCGCTGGGGCTGGCCGGAACTAAGCTCCTCGGCGATGAACTCCTGGATGTGCTCGGGACGGATGGGCGGCAGGTTGAACTGGAGCTGGATAATCTTGTCCATATAGGCGTGCTCGTCGAACCCCTCGATCGTGCTGTACTGGGCCTTGACGGCCTTCTCCACGATCTCGTTGTCCATCCCGAGCACGAAGACGCATCCCGGCCGGTCCATGAAAAGCTTCACGGTTTCCAGTACCCGGGCCACACGGTTCGGCTGGCACCGATCCAAATCGTCGATGACGAAGACCAGAACCCCTTCGGAGTCGTCGAACGGCTCCCCCAATCCGGCTCCCCGTCCCGTCACCGACCATCCGATCAGGCGGTCGAGGAACCTCTCGAACTCGCGCAGAAGCGGCAGGTTCCGCAGCAGCGACGTGTCGCTCCTCAACAGGGACTTCAGGTCGGGGGTGTCGCTCTGCCGCACCAGCTCATCGGTCGCACGCGCAATGCGCGTCCAGTCCAGCCTGCCGCCGTCCTGGCGCATCCGGTCGAGCTGTTGCCTCGGGAACCCCTCGGCCGTCATCTGCGCCACGATCTCCTCGACCAGGGCCACCAGGATGGCGTCGCGGCTGGAGTACTTCCAGGCGTTGAACCACACCGTCCGGCACCGCCGGAAGACGTCGTCCCCACCGGCCCGGTCCACATCCCGCGTGATGTCCGCGAGGCAGTCGCGGATGCTCCGCATCAGGGACGTCTTGCCGCTTCCCCACGCGCCGTTGATGGCGATGGTCAGCGGCGTCTGGTTCGCCCGGTCCGCGATGATCTTGGCGAAGGTCTCCGCATAGACGGAAAACCCGAAGTGGTGCGCCCTCGTGACCGGCGAGTCATTGTGTATCCGGATGCGCTTGGTCTCTTTTAGTTCTTCAATCACCGGATGTCATCCCCTGTGAACGTACTGCAGGTCGTTGCCGCCGGATCCCGCCTGGCCATCCGAATCCGTGAAGGTCGGTCCGGTCACCTGAAGCTGGTAGGCTGGCCCCGCGTGGAGAAACAACGTTCGCTCGAGCTCCGCGCCTGGAGGGATATCCACGTAGAGCCTGGAAGGGAATCGCTTCGAGGGGCCGCCGTTGTCGAACGAGACCCGCAGCTCGAATCCAAGCTCCACGACGTCGCTCCGGCCACCGTTCTCCACGATCAGGGAGAGGAACTGACGCTGGCGCTGAAAGACGCGGTCGACCGTTTCCGTGCCGGCGACGCGGCCCTCTTCTTCAAGGGCATAGAGCCAGTCGAACGGATCCCTGAGAAACGACTCCTCGAGGAACGGACGTCCCGGTAGCAGCCGCCAGCCCACGGATTCGACAACAGGCTCGGGCACACGGACCTCTCCGGCCTCGACGAACTGCACCCCCCCGTCCTCGAGCATCACCACCTCGCGACTGCATCCCCTTGCGAGGGCGCGGCGCGTGGCAGGGCGAACCCGATCGTCGTCGGTTTTGCCGTTCAGTATGTTGTAGATGGCCCCCTTTGACACACCGCTGATCTCGGCGATCTCGGCCACTGCGAGGCCCTGTGCGGCGATTTCTCGCTCGAGTGCTTCTCTGAATGTCATCGCTAGACCCGTAGCTATGTGCGGTCATTTCAGTGGATTGGAATCCTCGACACTCCAAAAGTAAACAAAAATAGACAAAAAGGCAAGAAAAAAGTCTATTTGAGTCTATTTTCCTTGACATCTGCATGTGATGTGGCCTATATTTACACGCAACAACGCCCGAGCGGAGGCCCGGCCCTATCGGGTGCCCCTCGAATCCGCGGTCAAAACCCATAAGGGGACTGTAAACGTGTACACCGAGTTTTGGGGTCTGAAGGAGCTTCCCTTCGAGAACGTGCCGGACCCGCGCTTCTTCTACCCATCGGCCGAGCATCAGGAGGCCCTCCTCCGCCTGTTCTACGCGGTGAACAGCCGCAAGGGCGCAGCCATGCTCACCGGCGAGGTCGGCTGCGGCAAGACCATTCTGAGTCGCACGCTCATCAAGGACCTGCCCCCCGAGCGCTATGAGGTGGGCGTTGTGGCGAATCCCAGCCTCACTCCCATCGAGTTCCTCAGGGAGATCCTCTACCAGCTGGGGGTCGAAAACGCCACGGACTCCAAGCTGGATCTGCTTCACGCCCTGAACGACCAGGTGGTCAAGAACGTCAACAACTCCAAGGACACGGTGGTGATCGTTGACGAGGCCCAGGCGATCGAGGACCCCGACACCTTCGAGGAGCTTCGTCTGCTGCTCAACTTCCAGCTCAACGATCGCTTCCTTCTCACGCTTCTCCTCATAGGGCAGCCGGAGCTCAGGGAGCGGATCGCAGCCATCCAGCAGCTCGAGCAGCGTATATCCATCAAGTTCCATCTCGGAGCCCTCACCTCGGAGGAGACCCAGGCCTACGTCCACTCCCGACTGGAGACGGCCGGGGTGACCCGCAAGATCTTCCGGGACGACGCCGTGAATGCCGTGTACCAGGCGTCACGAGGCATCCCGAGAGAAATCAACAACATATGTGACGTCTGCCTCCTGCTGGGCTTCGGGTCGCGCCTGGAGGAGCTGGACGCCACGGTTGTGGACAAAGCGCATAAGGCGGTTAAGCAACTCTAGCCCATCGTCCGACTACGTCAGCCACCAAGACGACTGACGACGGACCACAGACCACAGAAGAACCGGCCTCGCGGCGCAATGGCGTCTCTCGTCGCCTATCGTCTGTCGTCCGTCGTCGGTTTTAGCACTATGCCCCGACTCTCCGACATGATCAGGAGCGGCCAATCGGCCCTGGACCGCGAGCAGGCGGCCCGTCCGGAGGAGCCGCAGCCGCAGCAGGAACAGGAGCAGGCCGCTCCCGAGGAGGAGTCGGAGGCCTCCTTCCGCTCGATACCCGAGGTCCAGCAGCCACCTCAGGCCAAAATGCGCGACTTCCCTATACTGAGCCAGCTCCACAACGAGGTCGGCACGGTTGCCACGGTGGTCGAGCAGATCAGCCGGATCAGCGATTTCATTCGGGCCTTCACGGGAGGCGAAGACGTCGCCCTGGAGCGGCCGCCTGCCCCGCCCGCACCGTCGGATGCGGCCGCAGCCCCTCCGCCACAGCAAGAGGCGCAGCCGATGACGGCGGGCCCTGCGGTTCAGCCGACGCCCGCAGTCCCCCCGACGCCTGCGGCCCCGGCCCCGCCACCAGCCGCGCCGGAGCCCGAGCCTGCCGCCGCGCTGTCCGAGGAAGAGGTCGAGGGGATCTACGACCAGCTCAACGCCTTCGTGGCCGGCTTCATGGGGGCCGCCTCAGCCGGCCAACCGATCTCCGTGGACCCGGCCTATGTTCCGATTGCGCGTGCGGTGGACACCCCCGACGCGCTGGACGTCCTCTACCGCAGGGCCATCTACGCGCGGGAGTCGGGCGAGGGGCAGGACTTCGGCTCGG
>JASLMQ010000827.1 GCA_030746455.1 Candidatus Latescibacterota bacterium | reverse complement strand
GCGACTCGGCCAGAACTCGGGCGACGTGTTCCCTCCGCATCCCCTCGGGTATCGTGACATCCCGGGTGACATCACGCGGGACCTCCAGCTCGAGTAACACCTGCCACGCGGTCATCCGGCCGTGGAATCGATGTACGCCCGCCGTGAGCCGTCGGCTGGTCCCATTGAGCACGGAGAAGGCCCGCAGCAGTCGCGGGCTGCGAATGACGCCCTCCCTGTGAAGCTGACCGGCGATCTCGGCGACGGACATACCCTTCTTAATAGTCACCTCGCGCGGGCGAACGCCAGTGGGGCGGTTGAGTGCATAGATTGCCCCCATCATCCCGACGACCGCTCCCATCACAGCGACGGTCCCGAGCAACACGAACAGAAATCGACGACCTCCGCCAGGGCGGCGGGCCTCATCCCCGGGCCGGACCTCTCCCGATGTCACGCGCCTAATGCCCTTCATCTCACTCCTGTCGCGACGCCCTCGCCTGGAGGTAGGATTCCAGGAGCAGGCCCGCCGCGATTCTGTCCGTTGTGCCCCTCTGCCTGCGGTATTTCAGCGCCGCATCCTTGAGAACACGACGGGCGGACTGCGTGGTCAGCCGCTCGTCCCACAGACTCACCGGGAGTCCGGTCTCGTCTCTCAAGGCATCGGCAAAGGCCTCGGCGGCATCCGCCATCGGCCCGTGGCTCCCGTCCATGTTAAGAGGCAGGCCGACCACCACTTCGGCCGCCGACCACTCGGCCGCCACCTCGGCGACGGCCTGCGCAGCCGCTGAGGCAGACACCACGGAGACGGTCGGAAGCCCCTGAGCCGTCAGCCCCAGCTCGTCACTCACCGCCAGCCCGATCCGACGTCTGCCGTAATCGACAGCCAGTATCCGATCCATCGTTCCAGCACACCTTCCATGGTGACCGTCGGGCACAAAAAGCGGCGGAACGCACTGTCCCGCCGGATGCCGCCCACGCTGCTATATGCCCGCCCCCCCTTCAGCCCGTCGATTCTCACGCCTCTCCCGAGCGCCCCTCTCTGGAGAAGTCTCTGAGCCGTCGCCGCTTCTCCATCACCTCGCGGTGGAGATGCACGACGAGATCTCGCGCATCGGCGCTCCCGGAGCGCGCGTCCGAGAGAAGGTGTTCCACGAGCTCCTCCAGCTCGGTGATGTGGGTCTCCAGCGCTTGACGCACCACCACTAGGTTCCTTTCTGCTGACCGTTCTTCCCAGATGTGGGGGGCTTGACGAGAGGGCCATACAGCGACTGGGCGAAGGCCGTTTCAGGATCCTCCGCGGGACGCTCCCACAGGCTCTTCAGGACCGAGGAGACCTGCAGGCGGAGTGACCGCTTCCGATTCCGAAGGCACAGCTTCCGGATTGCCTTGCGAGAGGTCCGTTTCGGCTCCTCCCGGATGAAGTCCGCAGCGCTCATGCCCTGCTCGTGAGCGTGCGTCATCAGGTTGCCGAATGCCTCGACATCCAGCGGATCGCTCAGGCCTTGCAGGATCTGCTCATCTTCGCTGTAATCGGGGGCATCCTGAGACATCGCGTCCCATCCTCAGTCCTTCTCGACTGCCTCGGTCTCTTCCTCGGTCCCTTCCTCGGTCTCTTCGGCCTTCTCTTCCTTCTCCTCCTTCGCTCCCCGATCCCCCCGGAAGCTGTCTTCCTTCGCCTTGTCGACCCCGAACAGGAGCTGGAGGCACTTGTGAACGGAGATGAAGCTGGCACTCTCCGTGTACGGACTCACCAGCTCCCACTGGTCGTAGTCGTTGACGTCGCGAGAGTAGCTGTCGGGAGCCGGGTTGTAGATAAACTCCACCCCCAGGGAGGTGATGCGGGGCTCCTGGTCCTCTTTGGTCCTGCTGACCCTGAACCGGGCCACACGTGCGATTACGGGGATCATGAAAGGCAGCGATGGCTCGTATTCCTGGATGTCGCTACGCAGGAAGGTCAGCACGGGATAGAAGTGAAGGCGCAGGGCCGTGCCGCTGGAGCGCCTCGATGCGGGCCCCCAGCGGCATCTCGTCGTAGTTCTCGCCGATCAGATACTTGAGGAGGGCCTCGTCCTTCTCCTGGGCCTCGCCCCCGCGAACCTCGGCGCCGCCAACGCTGAAGTTGAGCAGGTCGACCTGGATTCCGTCTTCCTGCCGGACGAATTCGCGGTAGTCGAGATCTCGTGCCCGGGCGTCCTCGAAGGGGATGGGACGAAGCGTAATGTTCTCCACGCCGATGTCCGTGACCTCCACCGGCAGCATCATCTGCCTGACGGTGTTGACCTCGCCCGAAGGCAGGCCGTATCCCGACGAGAATCCAAGCAGGGCCCGGTCGTTGTCGTAATCGCCGGCGAGTGGCTGCCGCCACTTCTTCTTCTGCCAGATCTTACGCTCGCGGGTGAGGAGCTGAAACCGCTCGTGGATCTCCTCGAGCTGGCGCATCTTGCGCGAATCCCTCTGCCCCCCTCCCCTGGTGGCCAGCTGTCGTTCCAGCTCGCTGCGGCCCTTCCCCTGCTGCTTGACGAAGACCTTCGGCAGGACCGTGGCCTGCTGGGCCCCGACCACGGAGTATCGTCCGAGGCCGACGAGGCTGGGCCGATTCAGCCGGTCGAGGTAGGGTTTCGAGAGGTAGCCCTGTCGCCGCTCCGGAGGGTTGTTGACCATGCAGGCCATAAAGAACTCAACGATGTCTTCCAGCTTGTCCGCCCCCTTCACCTCGGATACATCCTTGGTGCCATAGGGGAACACCTGGAAATCATCGTCGCCGAGGGACTGCTCGAGTGCGCCCTTCTCAGGAATTTCGATATCGGTCCTCAGCGCATAGACCTGGAACTGGACCTCGTTGCGGATCCGGAGATGTCCGAAGCCGAGCTTGTGCGTGTAGCGAAT
The DNA here is from genome assembly GCA_030746455.1 of Candidatus Latescibacterota bacterium. Next base: position 2,781 of record JASLMQ010000827.1, on the reverse strand, counting down.
ATACCGCCGCTTGTCCCGCTTTCGAACATCGCTCACGGGCCGAACGTGGTAGCCCACGCCGAAGCGTGGGGTCAGATCCAGATGGCGGAACCGGGTCGGGTTGAACCGATCGACGATCTGGCAGTCGATCTCGTAGGGGATACGCTGGAACATGAACCGAAGCCGGATGACCTGGCCGACGCCGAGGGCCTGCTCCTCCGACTCCTCCGGTCGCTCCCTTCTAGACGCCGCCGTCTCGCTGAATGCATCGCGGGACTCGGCCCTGCGCCCGCCGCGTCCTCCCTCCACCTCATCGGGATCCGGCTCCTCCTCTGCATCAGGATCCGGCTCCTCCTCTGCATCGGGATCCGGCTCCCCTTCATCGCCTTCGGTCTCGTCGCCCTCTTCTTCCCCGGCCTCCTCCTCGCCGTCGTCTATGACGTCCGGGTTCCCGTCCGGATCGGGTTGGTCGTGCAATCCGGGCTCCTCGGATACGATCTCGGCCATGTTGGCTCCACCCTCGGTGGTTCGGAGCTTCATTCCGGTCGGGGTCGTAATGAAGAACCCGTTCTCGTGCACGAAGACAACTTCATCCCTGAGCCGGTAGATGTCGACCTGACCGTAGTCTTCGACCTTCTCGTTGCCCAGGTGGTCGCGGATCAGAGTGCAGTTGGCGTTCGAGAGCTCCACCTTGTCGAGACGCTCGACCACATCCTTCACCGTCAGCTTGCGCTTCCGGGCCCTGCCTATGGTAATCTGCTTGTCGCTCTTGAACAGGGAGTCGAACAGCATACCGGCGCCCTCCGTCCAGCCGGGGACTCCCCGACCGACGGTTAGACCCGCCCGGGATCACAGGCGAGTTCCGTGAGGCGATTCTGTAAGGTAACCTGTTGGTTTAAAATATATTAGCGAATCCCGGACCCGAAGTCAAGCACCAATCCCAGCGCGACCATTCGATGGTCCGCCTGCTCGCAGTGACCGGGCGGCCAGATTTCGGAATCCACGCGCCAATATACGGTGCCATCCCCCTGACGCACAAGCACTTTCTGGTTGGCCCGCGGTCGGGCCCCCTGCCACAGTGGAAAGGCCTTGACCTTCATCGTTGGCTTTGGTTAGATTAGAGGCCCATTGGGTCACCTTATCCGCCACATCAGGAGTATCCAATGAGCTGTAGCATTCTGATCGTGGACGACGAGCCCGGAATCCGGCAGGCCCTGAAGAAGATCCTCCAGTCGGCTGGCCACCGAACGGAAGAGGCCACCACCGGCCTGGACGCCCTTCGCGCGGTCCGGGCGAATCGCTACGATCTCGTGACGATGGATATGGCCATGGCCGACATGGACGGCGTGGATACGGTCTCGGTGCTCCGGACCGAGATCGACGTCCCAATCGTCGCGATCTCGGGACATCTTACCGAGAAGATCCGAGCGGATCTGAAGAACCGGCAGGTGACCCACTTCCTGGAGAAACCATTCGGCAAGCAGGAGGTGCTGGATGTCGTGCAGCAGGCCCTGGCAGCCCGCTGAAGCCCGGACCGGGCGCCGACCATCAGCCGGCTTGCCATGCGCGAACGGATTCACTACCTTAGATAAGGTGAACTGAGAGGGGTGGCGATCGATGGGTTCCTCCCGTATCCCGATACCGTCTGGAGGAGGTTGACCCCCATGCCGCGCAAACAGAAGGCTGAGGTCCTTCGGCAGGCCCGAGCGATGAAGTCGTACGTCGAGAAGAACTGCACACAGGATCTGAAGCTCGCCGATCTTTCCAGGGACTTCGGCTACTCGCAGGGGCACATCTGCCGGCTCTTCAAGAACCAGCTCGGCGTGGGTTTCGTGGAGTGTCTGACTCAGGCGCGGCTGAAGATCGCCAAGCGTCTGCTCAGGCAGACACGCCTGCCCATTTACGAGATCGCGGTTCAATCCGGCTTCAACTTCAGGGATTACTTCTTCAAGGTGTTCAAGAAGGTGGAGGGGCTTCCACCTCGCCAGTACCGCCTGCGGCACATGAAGAAGTGACGCCTCGCGCCATCGGCCGACTCGGGCCGTCGTAACGGGGTCTGCTGCGCGCACCAGGACGCCGGGCTCCAGGTCAGCGGCACGAGGCACGCGTGCGAGCTTGCGTCAAGAGGGCGGCCCCCTCCGGGAGCCGCCCTTTCGCTTTGCGGATCTCGGGCCGCCGCTCCCTTCCGACGGAGCGATCTGGTGCAGTACAACAAGAGACCCCACCGAGGGCGGGGCCGTCACAACACGCGTGCGAGGGGTCAGCTGGTGCCCCTGGCGTGACTCGAACACGCGACCAACGGATTAGGAATCCGCTACTCTATCCACTGAGCTACAGGGGCACCCTACAACCGACGGCTGAATATAGTTTGCCGGCCCCCGAGAGTCAAGGACCACAGACCTGATCCCCCGCACGACGCGTATATGTCTCGACGAATCCTGATTATCGACGATGAGGAGGACATGCGTAGACTCGTCGCGGATGTTCTCCGAAGCGAAGGCCATGCAGTCGACGGTCCGGTCGACAGCTACGTGGCGCTCGAGCGTGCCCGGTCGGAACGCTACGACCTGATCGCGCTGAACGACGAGATGCCTCTACTGGACGGCCTCGCCTTCCTCGAGGTGCTTCGAGAGGCGGGCATCGACACACCCATCGTGCTGCTATCTGACCAGTCCCAGGATCCCGATTTGGCGACTCTCGAGGCCTTCGGCGTCCATCACGTGATCAGGAAGCCGTTCCCGGTCCGCCGGCTCCTGGAGGTGGTCGGCGAAATCCTGCCACCGTGAGGCAGCTCCGGACCCA
>JASLMQ010000826.1 GCA_030746455.1 Candidatus Latescibacterota bacterium | reverse complement strand
CCGTTCCATCGTGAAGGAACGGGTGAGCCCCATCAGTCCGGCGAAGGTGACGGCGATCCAGAAGATCCCGGGCGCGGCCGACTTCATAATGGCCGAGCCGGGCTTGAAAGCGAAGTTGAAGACGAGCACGATCAGGAAGGCGAAGAAGCACATCGCGCTGAGGCGCTCTTTGGTGCGCACCTCGGTCTTCAGGTCCTTCCACAGGATCGCGTGCGTCTGGCGAAGGAAGAGGGGCATTTGGCTAAAAGGCGGATGGCGGTACCGCCGGGGTGGACCGCTCGTAGAGGGACTCCAGGTCGCCCAAGGCGAGGCCGTCGGTCGATCCGCGGGAAACGATGCGTCCGCGGTTCATGATGGCGTAGCCATCGCACAGGCCGAGCCCCCGCTCGAGATCGTGGGTGACCAGCACGACCGTTCGGCCCCCGCGCTGGGCCTCCTCGATCATCCGGCTTAGAATGGCCTTGGCCGAGGCATCCAGGCCGGTGAAGGGCTCGTCGAGCAGCAGGATGGAGGGGTCGTGGAGAATCGCCCTGGCGATGGCGAGGCGTTGCCGCATGCCTCGGGAGTAGCCCCTGACCCTGTCGCGTCCACGCTCGGACAGGCCGACCTCCGAGAGGGCCGACTCGACGCGCTCATCCAGATCGGTGAGTCCGTACATCCGAGCGTAGAAGGTCAGGTTCTCCCGCGCGGTGAGGTCGTCGTAGACAAGCGTCTGGTGGGAGATCAGACCGATCTCGGACCGAACCCGCTCGGGCTCCACAAGGGCGTCAATGGAACGGATGTGGATCTTGCCCGCGGTGGGCTTGCCAAGGGTCGCGATCAACCGAAGCAGCGTCGACTTCCCTGCCCCGTTCGGCCCGAAGACGGCGAGGGCTCGGCCTTCCCCGATCTCGAGATCGACATTGTGAAGGGCGGTCAGGTGGCCGAATCGCTTGGTGATGCCTTGCAGGACCACTGCCGGGACCGGTTGATCCACGGTATCTGGTTCTCCTAGTCGTCCAGGAGGCGGGTCAGCTCGATCGCGTCCGCCTTCAGTTCGGTCCGACGCGATCGATACTCGGTCTCGGCAATATGGCCATCGTCGTACCGGCTGTCAAGGTCCGCGATCTCGCGGAGCAATCCGTCTCGGCGGCTGAGGAGATCCGATCGGTCCTCCCTCGCTGGCTCGGCCTGCCTGCTCCTGCTCTTGAAGAAGAGCACGAGAAGCACAAAGGCGATCGGCAGGGCGCCCAGGATTCCGATAAGATACTCCGGCAACGGCCACTTTCCGGCCGAGGTATCGATCTGGAGGACGATTCGGTCGCCCGGCTTCATCGCGGAGCCGGAGAAACGCCTGAACTTGCGTCCGTCCGGGGTATCGATCTCGCCGAGGTCCGAGAGAGAGGATTCGGTAACGGAGGTTTGGGAAGGGAAGACCAGCAGGTCGAGCGCCCGGGTGGGGTACTTGATGTGCTGAATCAGACGCCCGTCGTCCGGGGCCGGGTGAACAAACATCACCTGGCTGGCGCCAGGCTTCACGGGCTGCGGCGTGACCACGAGGTTGCCATGGGTGTGCGCGCCCTGGGAGCCCTGAGTGATGGCTGTAATGCCCTCGGGCAGCGGGACTTCGAGACCTGTTCCCTCGTGGGATACCAGGGTATGGTTGCCGGAATTATGTAGGACCAGCACCTGCGTAACCTCGGAGGCGCCGGCGTCGATGATGAGGTGCCTGGAGGTGATGGTGACCGAGGTGTCGGCGCGCGTGGTGTCGTAGACCGGGACCTGGATGGAGGAAACGGTGTCAGAGGAGACCGGGTGAAGGTATTCCACCCCCTGGTAGACCGCCATCAGCAGGAGCGGGGCTTCCTGTTCCGGCGCATCCAGGAGGAAGCGACCCTCTGAATCGGTCGTATCGCGGTCGAGGAGGGCAGCATCGGTGCCGTGCTGGACGAGCGAAACCGCACAGCCGGGCTCGGCGCGGGATCGGGTCTGGTTGATGACCCGGCCAGTGAGGGTGTCTGCGACAGCGGAGGATGGTAGGACGAGCAGAAGGAGGGCTACCAACAGGCTCCAACGGAAGGAGGTCTGGGGCGGTGTCATTGGCTTTCGGTCTGGGCGCCGCACTGGGGACAGAAGCGGGCATCGGCCGGGAGTCTCGCTTTGCAGGATGGGCAAGACAACGCATCGGTCTGTTCTGGCGAGTCTTTCAGGCGGGCGATCTCCTGCTCCACGCGGTCCTCGAGGCCATCGGGGCCGCCGCCAGCCTTGTCAACGGCCTGCATCACCTCGATGGTTTGGGCGGCGTAGCGGGCACGGGTGTCCCGGTAATCGTCCTCCTCGACCTTTCCCATCCGGTAGTCGAAGTCGAGCTCGCGGATGGTTTCGTAGAGCTGCTCCCGCTCTTCGAGGAGTCGGCGGCGACGGATTCCCTTTCGTGCTGACCGGTCGAGCTTCTCCTGACCGACGAAGAGGGGGCGAAAGACATAGCCGACCACGATGGCGGCGATGATGACGAAAGCGGCTGCGATCACGCGCTTGCCTCCTTCGGCCGTTCTCCATAGGGACTGCCGATCCTGCTGCGTCTGAGCCGTTCACGCCTGTCCGGCCACATGGCGACGATGGTTCCGAGCGTGACCACGATGGACCCGATCCAGACCCACATGACGAGTGGATTGATGTAGGCGCGGAAGAAGGCCACGCCCTCCTCGTTCTGTCCCTCATAGAGCACGTAGAGGTCCTCGAGCGGGGTGGACCGGATGCCGACCTCGGTGGTTCGCTGCTGATCCTGTCGCTTGTAGTAGATGCGCTGCTCGGGCCACATGGTTCCCAGTCGCGTCCCATCGCGGTAGACGCCAAGCTGACTCTCAAGGACGACCGTGAGGGGATTCCGGGTCTCTGAGTAGCCCTCATACACGAGACGGTAGGTTCCCACCTCCATCGAGTCGCCCCGCTTCAGGCTGGCCTTGGCCTCCTGATTGAAGGCATTTCCCGTGAAGCCCAGGAACAGCAGCACCACGCCGAAATGGACGATGTAGCCTCCGTAGCGGCGCCTGTTTCTAAACGTGAGGACCCAGAGCGCCTTCACATAGGACTCTCCCGAGCTGCTTCGGCGCGCCAGGGCGCCCCTGTGGAACTCCACCGCAATGGTGCCCACGACGAATCCGCATAGGCCGAAGGAGATGAGCGCATACGGTGAACGCGCGCCCAAAGCGTACGCCGCGGAGCCACACAGCAGCCCGAAGATTCCCGACGAGGTGAAGTGCTTCCTGAGGCTCGAGCCCGATGTGCGTCGCCAGGCGAGGAGCGGCCCGGCACCGGTGAGGGCGAGGAGGAGAAGTCCGACGGGGACCATGATCGACTCGAAGAACGGCGGGCCTACGGTTATCTTGGTCCCGGTGACGGCTTCGGAGATCACCGGGAACATGGTACCCCAGAAGACGGCGAACGTGGCCGTTAGGAACAGCAGGTTGTTCAGCAGAAAGCCGCTCTCCCTCGAGACGGGAGATTCGAACGCGTTCCGGCTCTTGAGAAGGCTGAGGCGGCTCTGCAGGAAGTAGCCCGAGAAGGCGATGATGACCAGGACGAACCCGAAGAAGATCGGGCCGACGGGGGACTGCGCGAACGCGTGCACCGAAGAGACGACACCACTGCGGGTCAGGAAGGTGCCGTAGATGCAAAGGGTGAAGGTGAGCATGATCAGGACCAGGTTCCAGACTTTGAGCATGCCCTTCTTTTCCTGGATCATAACCGAGTGGAGATAGGCAGTGCCGGTAAGCCAGGGGAGCAGGGCTGCGTTCTCGACAGGATCCCATCCCCAGTAGCCGCCCCATCCGAGGACCACGTACGCCCATTTCGCCCCCAGCAGCTGACCGGTACCCAGGAAGAACCAGGGGACGATGGTCCAGCGCTGTGTGGTACGGATCCAGTCCTCATCCAGTTGGCGGCTGATCAGGGCCGCCATCGCGAAGGCGTAGGGTACCACGAATCCCACGTAGCCCAGGTAGAGCATGGGCGGGTGGATGGCCATCGCGGGATGGACCAGAAGGGGGTTCATGCCCTGTCCGTCGGCCGGCGTGAAGTTGAGGGCCTGGAAGGGATTCTCGTAAAACGCAAGGAGGCCTGAGAAGAAGACCTGGACGCCCGCCAGGATCGCGGCCGCATA